>CANQNI010000028.1 GCA_947625175.1 uncultured Eubacteriaceae bacterium
GCCATAACAAAGGTAACGGCAACACCCATACCTATTGCTGTATTGACTTCTTTTGAAACACCTAGGAATGGACAAATTCCTAGGAATCGAGAAAATATAAAGTTCTGTACAAATATTCCACTGATTAGGATTAATATTACTCTCACGCATTAACCTCCTCAGTTGAAACAGCCTTGCTTTTTTCTTCTTTGCGTTTTTCAAGTTTAACTGTTATCCAGTTAATTATTCCGATTCCAAGACCTAGTACAATAAAGCCACCTGGAGGTAAGATCATTAAGGTAACTGGTTCATAAGCATCTCCAAACAACTGGATACCGAATAAAGAACCAACGCCAAAGATTTCACGGATAGAACCCAGAACGGTTAGAGATAAAGTAAAACCTAAACCCATACCAATTCCATCCATAAGTGAATTACCAACACTATGGTCAAAAGCAAATGCTTCAGCTCTACCAAGTATAATACAGTTAACAACTATGAGTGGAATATAAAGTCCCAAAGCCTGATCTAATACTGGTATATAAGCTTTTAATACCATTCCGACGATAGTAACAAATGAAGCAATAACAACAATAAAGGCTGGAATACGGATACTATCTGGAATAACTTTTCTTAATGCAGAAATAGTAACGTTTGATCCAATTAACACAAACATGGTTGATAAACCCATTCCTAAACCATTTAAAGCTGCCGTAGTAACAGCCATGGTAGGACACATTCCTAACAATAATCTGAAAGTTGGATTTTCTTTTATTATCCCGTTGGTTAAATACTTAAAATTCACTATTTATCCTCCTCAATTGCATCTACTGCTTCTGAAGAAGTATTAACACCTTTAGTAATTGCGTTTGAAGTAATAGTAGCTCCACTAATGGCAGCTATTTCGTTTCCTGAAACTTCTCCATTCTTTTCTACTACTACAGGTTCTTTAGCACTGAGGCCTTTGTATTGAGCCTGAAATTCAGATTCAGTTGATCTAGCACCTAGTCCAGCTGTTTCTCCCTGTTCCAGAACAGAAATTCCAGTAATTTCGCCTTCTGTATTTATTCCAGTTAAAAGTTCTATTTCTCCACCATATCCATTTGGAGTAGTTTTTACAGTATAACCAATAACTTTATCTCCATCTTTGGCTTCATCAATAGACTGAATAATGTCACTATCTTCTTTGACTTTACTTTTAATCTGTTCTAAGTCATCAATTGATTCAAATTCCTTTGCTTCAGGTAAAACTTCCTGTTGAGCCTGTTTATTCTTTTCTTCGTTTTGTTGAGCGATAACTGGAGCAGTTACTTTATTAGTTACTGCTAAAAGTAAAGTACAGATAACAGTAATAATAAATAGGATAGCTCCGTATTTTAAAACTACACCCCAATCGATATTTACTTTTTCTTTCACTCAGCTACCTCTTCTTTCTGAGAAGAAATTCCATAAACTTTAGGCATTGTATATTTTTGAATTAATGGTGCCGCACAGTTCATAAGTAGAATTGAATAAGAAACGCCTTCAGGGTAACCACCAAATTTTCGTATTATCATGGTTAAAAGACCACAACCCACAGCAAAGATAATTTGTCCTACAGGAGTAGTTGGTGAAGAAACATAGTCAGTTGCCATAAAGAAAGCACCTAACATTAATCCACCGGCACATAACTGAAAAATTGGATCTTCACCAAAGAATAAAGCCATAACTAAGACAGTAGCTAAGTAAAATGTAGGAATGCGCCAGCTAATAATACCACGGGCAATTAAATAAATTCCACCGATTAATAGAGCTAGAGCTGAAATTTCCCCTATGGCTCCATAGACTCCAGGAAAGCCTAAGAACATTTGCATATTAGAAGGTAGAGCAATATCTAACCCTTCTTTAACGATTCCTAGCGGAGTAGCTTCTGTTGTTACATCAACCGGAATATAATTAATTCCAGTCATTCTAGTTGGCCAGGAAGCTAATAAGAATGCTCTACCAGCCAGAGCTGGATTTAAAAAATTATGACCAATTCCACCAAATAATTGTTTAACTATTGCAATAGCAAATACAGAACCGATAATACATAACCACCATGGTGCTTTTACTGGTAAATTAAAAGCGATTAAAACACCAGTAACACAGGCAGATAAATCGGATATAGTAATAGGTTTCTTTCTTAAATATTCAAAGACATATTCAGTCAAAACACAAGTAGCTACACAAATAATAGTTATTAATAAGGCTGATATTCCAAATACATAAACAGATACCAGAAATGCAGGTACCAATGCAATTAGAACATTAAGCATTATTTTCTGTGTAGTCAGATCTGAACGAATATGAGGAGAGGAAGAAACCCAAAGTTTAGTACCATTTTCCATTATTTTCTTCCTTTTTGGGCAAGTGCACGTTTAGCTGTTCTAAAGGTTGATAATAAAGGTCGCTTTGCTGGACAAACAAAAGCACAACTTCCGCACTCAATACAATCCTTAACATGGAGTGCATCACATTCATCCCAGTCATCTTGAAGAGCATAGGCTGAGATTTGATAAGGTTGTAATCTTATAGGACATACCTCAGTACATTTTCCACATTTAATACAATCAGTTGGTTCTGGTAGTTGAGCCTGTTCCGGAGTAAAACAAAGAATTCCGGAAGTTGATTTAATTACAGGTACTTCTGTTGTAAACTGGGCTACCCCCATCATTGGACCACCTGAGATAATTTTTCCTGGTTCAACTTTAAAACCACCACATTGATCAATTACTTCCTGAAATGGTGTTCCAAGGCGCACTAACATATTTTGTGGATTATTAACAGCTTCCCCAGTACAGGTTAATAAAGTTTCATAAAAAGGTTGTCCCGTTTGAAAAGAAGTTGCTATCTGAGCAGCTGTACCAACATTATTAACGACCACTCCGGCATCAGCTGGAAGTCCACCTGATGGAACCTCTCTTCCGGTTGTAGCAGTAATTAACTGTTTTTCTGCTCCCTGAGGATATTTAGTCTTTAATGGAACAACTTCAATATTACTTTCATTTTCAGCAGCTTTAGTCATTATTTCAATAGCTTCCGGTTTATTATCTTCAATTCCGATTTTGCCATTGTTAACACCAAGAGCATGCATAATAATTTTTAAACCCTCTATAACTTTATCAGGATAATCTTTCATTAAACGATCATCACAGGTAATATAAGGTTCACATTCCGCTCCGTTTAAGACTACTGTATCAACTGATTTTCCTTCAGGAATGGTAAGTTTAACATGTGTCGGGAAAGTAGCTCCACCTATACCAACCAGGCCAAATTCCTTAATATAATTAACAACTTCTTCCGGTGTTAATGTTTCATAATGAGGCGGAATTTCTAAATCTGGCGGTAATTCATCTTTACCATCATTTTCTATAATAACCGACTCAACCAGCTCTCCATTAGGATGTTGCCTTGGCTCAACTGCTTTTACTTTTCCAGAAACGGAAGAGTGTATTGGGACTGAAACAAAGCCCTGAGCCTCGCCAATCTTTTGGCCCAAATAAACATGATCACCTCGTTTAACAACAGGTTTACAAGGTGCGCCAATATGCATCGACATTGGAATAATTACTTCATTTGGAACTTCAGCAATTACTAATGGTTTATCTTTTGTCGCTTCTTTAGATTGCGGTGGATGAGAACCACCACGAAAAGTTGCTAAATTAGGACTCAATGATTTCTCTTTCTAGTTTAATCAAATTTACTTAAAAATGCTAAATAAGCTTTATAGGTCATGTATGTATCAGCTTTAGAGGTTAATTCAAATGGAGAGTGCATGGATAAAACTGGTGTTCCACAGTCAACTACATCCATTCCATAATTAGCCAGCATAAACGCTACTGTTCCTCCTCCACCAACATCAACTTTTCCTAATTCACCTGTCTGCCAGGCAACATCTTCTGAATCTAAACAATCTCTGAGTTTAGCTAAGAATTCAGGATGAGCATCATTTGATCCTGATTTTCCTCTAGAACCTCCATATTTATTGATAGCAACTCCTTGCCCCAGATACGAAGAATTGGTTTTATCGAAAACATCAGGGAAGGATGGATCAAAAGCTCCAGTTACATCAGCTGAAAGACAAGCTGAATTTTTAAGAGCTCTTCTTAAAGATAACTCAGAATTTTCCACTCCAAGCAATACACAAATTTCAGCCAGTTCATTTTCGAAGAATCTTGACTGCAATCCAGTATTACCATAGCTTCCAATTTCTTCTTTATCAGCCAGGATTATACAAGCTGTTCTCTTTGGAGTTTCTTCAACTTTTAGGATAGCTTCTAGAGCAGCATAAGAACAAACACGGTCATCTTGCGCATAAGCTCCAACCATACTAGAATCAAAGCCAACATCTCTGGCTTTACTGGCTGGTACTGCTTCAAATTCAGCTGACTCAAAATCAGCTTCAGTTATGTCGTATTTCTTCTGTAATTCTTTTAAAATAGCTTCCTTAACAGCAGTTTTAACTTTATCATCTTCAACTGGAATACTTCCGACTATTAGATTTAAGTTTTCTCCGGTAACTACTTCATTAGCCTTTTTCTGCATCTGTTTAGCCGCTAAATGAACTAGAAGATCAGATATGCAAAATACCGGTTGATGTTCTTTTTCACCAATAGCGATATTGATTACTTTACCGTCTTTTTTAACTACTGTTCCATATAAAGCGAGAGGTTGAGTTACCCACTGATACTTTTTAATCCCACCGTAATAATGGGTTTTAAAGTAGGCTATATCATCACTTTCATAAAGTGGTTGTGGTTTTAAATCCAGTCTTGGGGAATCAATATGGGAAGCCACAATATTTAAACCGTTCTCTATTGATTCCTCACCTATAACAAATAGAATTAAGGCTTTATTCTTAACCTGTGAATAAACTTTATCTCCAGCTTTGAGTGTTGAAAATGAGTCTAATGGTCTAAAACCTTTTTTTTCTGCTTCTTTAATTGCATTCTTGCTAAATAGACGTTCTGTTTTAGATTCATCCAGAAAATCCATATACTTTTTATTATATGAATAGATTTCGTCTTTTAATTCTTTTTTAGCTTTCTTAAAAATAGATTCTCTTTTTAAATTTAAATTTTCTTTCTGAGCCATATAACCTCAATAAATAAAATCAAAAATTTACCACACTATATTATAGCACTATCGTTGATTGTGACTGATAATAAAGTTGTTTTAGTTACACAATTAATAATTGTAAAGGTTTATCAATTTAATTATGTTCTTTCTACTTTTCAGTTCAGACAAAATATTTTATTTTTAGTTGAAGATAAACAGGAATTCTTGAGAGAAGATAGTAAAAACATTATAATTAAAAGTAGAAAATCTTAGGAGGCAGTAAATGCTAGTATCCGCAAAAGGAATGCTTGACCAGGCCGTTAAAGGAAAATACGCTGTTGGTCAATTTAATATTAACAATCTGGAATGGACAAAAGCAGTTCTTAACGCAGCAAACGAAATGAATTCACCAGTTATTTTAGGTGTTTCTGAAGGTGCTGGAAAATATATGACAGGTTTTAAAACTGTTTCAGCCATGGTTAAGGCAATGATTGAAACCTTAGATATTTCAGTTCCTGTTGCTCTTCACCTGGATCATGGTTCATATGATGGTGCTTTAGCTGCTATCGACGCTGGTTTCTCATCAATTATGTTTGACGGTTCTTCATTACCTTTTGATGAAAATCTGGAAAAAACCAAATACCTTGTAAACTTATGTTATGGTAAAAGCTTATCATTAGAAGCTGAAGTTGGTGGTATTGGTGGAGAAGAAGATGGTGTTACCAGCATGGGCGAAGTTGCTGATGTTAATGAATGTAAAACTATTGCAGATTTAGGCGTCTCCTGTCTAGCAGCAGGTATTGGTAATATTCATGGTGTTTACCCATCTGACTGGGAAGGCCTACAGTTTGATGTTTTAGAAAATATCAAAAAAGCTGTTGGCGATATGCCTCTAGTTCTTCATGGTGGAACTGGTATTCCATTAGACCAGATTCAAAAAGCTATTTCATTAGGTGTTGCTAAAATTAATGTTAATACTGAATGTCAGATTGTTTTTGCAGAAGCAACTCGTCAATATATTGAAGCAGGAAAAGATCTAGAAGGAAAAGGATTTGACCCGCGTAAACTTCTTGCTCCTGGTTATGATGCAATCGTAGCTAAAGTAAAAGAAAAGATTAAAGAATTTGGTTCTGATAACAAAGCTAACTTTAAAAACTAAAAATAACAGACTTGAGTAACCCTCAAGTCTGTTTATTTTTTCTCAAATTTCTGTAATAAAATGATTAAACTCGATGATTTGACTATGCATTGGAGATGGCTGGTCATCTTCTGCCGGGTATCCAAGGATTAAAATGTCGTCCAAAACATAATTTGATGGCAAATCAAAAGCCCTAGCAATTTCTTCGCTATTAAAACCTCGTGCCCAGAGTGAATTTATACTCAAGTCAGTTGCTTCCATCATCATAAAGGTAGTTACAATTGAAGCATCCATTACTCCAGAATCAAAATCATCATTAAAATTAGTCGCTTTCCAGCTTTTATCTCTATCATGACAAACCAGTAAAACAACCGGAGCATTAAAGACGTTTTTTGTTAATGAACGGATCTTTTCTAAATTCTCTTCTGACTTAATAACAAAGATTCTAACTGGATAGAGATTGGCAGCAGTTGGAGCTAATCTTCCTGCTTCTAAGACCATCTCAAGTTGCTCCTGACTAACAGGACGGTCTGAAAATTTTCTTGTTGAGTATCTTTTTTCAGCTAATTCATAAAAACTCATTTTACCCTCTATTTATTTAATTTTTCTTCATTATGCTTTTTAACTTTCTTAATCCGGAAATGTTCTTCTCTTTCTTTTTCTTCCAGGTTATCTTCAATATAGTGAATAGTTTCAGTTAACTGAGGAATTTGAATTTTAGAAAGAGCGTTAGCACTCTTGGAAGTCTTTTTAATCTCCTGGGATAATTTGAAAGCCGTATTTTCAACTTCAGCTAGTCTATAGCTTAACTGTTTAACTTCATTAAACTTTTGCATGGCTACGTCTAAAGCTGGAGAGTTACTCATAAAACCTAATGGAGTTGAAGCGGTTTTACCTTTATTATCTAAAACCAGTTCTGGAATATCCACTCCCATTACTGAACGTTTTCTTAGCTGATATTCTTTTTCACTTTCTATTGACATGGTATAATCCATAACATTATTTATTCCGAGTTCAATAGAGCATTCCTGAAGAGCTTTATAGGCCTCTGAAAAAGTACTTTCAATTTTGCTTTCTAATTCTTCAGCTTCTTCCATTAGTTTAATTATTTCTTGTATCAAAACAGTTCTTTTTTTATCTAAAAGATTATAACCTTTAGTTGAAAAAGCAAGTTTTGATTTAGATTTTAAAAGATTGGCTCTGGTAGGAGTTACTTTTTTAGCCATTGAAAGCCTCAACAGTATATCGGGTGTTTTTAGGAAGATATTTCTCTATAAGTTCCGGACTCAACCGGTTTAATTCAGTTTGTGGAAGAATGGTCAGTAATTCCCATCCAAGATCCAGACTTTCAATGATTGAACGGTTTTCGTCAAAACTCTGGTTTAAAAATCTATTTTCAAACTCCCTGCCAAATTCCATATATTTTTTATCCAGTTCACTAAGATCATCTTCACCCATAATTTGAGATAAATCTCTTACTTCCATAACTCTCGAATAAGCAGCAAAAAGCTGGTTGGCAAGATCCTGATGATCCTCTCTGGTAAATCCTTCTCCAATTCCATCTTTCATTAATCGGGATAGTGAAGGTAATATATCAATAGGTGGATAAATACTTTGTTGCTCCAGATCTCTATTTAAAACTATTTGACCTTCTGTAATAAATCCTGTTAAATCAGGAATCGGATGCGTAATATCGTCATTCGGCATAGTTAGAATAGGCAGAAAGGTAATTGATCCTGGAGAATCTTTTAACATACCTGCTCTTTCATAAAGGCTGGCAAAATCAGAATACATATAACCAGGATAACCTTTTCTACTTGGAACTTCCTCTCTAGCAGAACTGATTTCTCTAAGTGCTTCAGCATAAGCAGTAATATCACTAATTATTACAAGAACATTTTTATTTTCTTCAAAGGCCAGATATTCAGCTGTTGTTAAGGCACATCTTGGGGCAGAATTTCTTTCTGCTACCGGATCATTGGCATAATTGATATACATAACAACATGATCCATAACATTTGCTTCTTCAAATGTTTTTCTAAAGAACTGTTCGTCATCATGTTTAACACCAATAGCACAAAAGACAATAGCAAAATCTTCATTATCTCCTGTAAGCCGAGCCTGTTTAACTATTTGAGCAGCAAGTTGATTGTGAGATAATCCATTTCCGGAAAAAATAGGTAGTTTTTGACCTCTGATTAAAGTCATTAAAACATCAATTGAAGAAATACCGGTTTGGACAAAATTTCTAGGATATTGTCTACTAATTGGATTAATTGGAGCTCCATCGATATCTTTTTCTTCTCCACTATAGAGATTTCCCCCTCCGTCAATAGGCTCACCTAAGCCATTAAAGATTCTTCCTAAAACTTCTTTACTTTCAGGAATGTCAAAACTTTTTCCGGTAAAGACAGTAGTAGCATTATCAGAGGCTAGTCCGGTTGTTGACTGAAATACCTGAATAGTCGCTTTATCCTCATCTAATTTAACTACTTTACCTTTTTTAATTTCATCACTACTCTCTTCTTTAATGTTGACAACCTCACCATAAAATACATCGTCAACATCATCTATTTCTATAATAGATCCATTTATATTATCGATTTTTAAGTACTCTTTTTTCAATTTAATACCTTCTTAATAAAGCATCATAAAAATCGTCTATTTCCTGATTAAGTTTTTTCAATTGAGATAAATCGTTATTAGGAATGGTATATTTCATTTTAAGAATCTTATCGTTAAGATCCGCATTGATTAATTCTGAACTGGGAATTCCATAACGAAGACCTTCTAGACCTCTTTCATAAATATGATCAATAGTTTGTAACATTCCATACTGTTTTTCTAAAGGAACAAACATATCTTCATTATCAAAGAAGTTTTGTTGTAAAAACCCAATTCTTAATAATTTTGCTACATTAATAATCCACTTTTGGTCATTTGGAAGAGCTTCCTCACCAATTAACATAACCATTTCCTGGAGTTTATCCTCTCTGTATAATAGATCAAGCATTTTATTTCTCAACGGAATAAACTCATCAGAAACATTATCATCAAACCAATCTCCCAGATCTTTAATATAACCTGAATATGAGGTAAGCCAGTTAATAGCCGGATAATGTCTAGCATAAGCAAGATCTCTATCTAGACCCAGGAACGTATTAACAAATCGCTTTGTATTTTCAGTTACAGGTTCTGAGAAATCCCCACCAGCCGGCGAAACAGCTCCAATTATAGAAATAGAACCTTTTTCACCATTTAAAGTTTTAACGCTTCCTGCACGTTCATAGAATTCAGCTATTCTAGAAGAAAGGTAAGCCGGGTATCCTTCTTCAGCCGGCATTTCCTCAAGTCGACCTGATATTTCTCTTAATGCTTCAGCCCATCTAGAAGTTGAGTCAGCCATAATAGCTACGTTATATCCCATATCCCGGAACCATTCAGCAATTGTTATTCCAGTATAGATACTAGCTTCTCTGGCTGCTACAGGCATATTGGAAGTATTAGCTATCATAACGGTTCTTTCCATAATTGATTTACCTGAACGGGGATCAATAAGATTTGGAAAGTCTTCAATAACTTCAGTCATTTCATTTCCACGTTCACCACAACCTATATAAATAATAACGTCAGCATCACTCCATTTTGCCAACTGATGCTGAGTCATGGTTTTTCCTGTACCAAATCCGCCTGGGATAGCAGCTGTACCACCTTTAGCCAGTGGGAAGAAAGTATCAATAATTCTTGTTCCGGTTAAGAGAATTTCATCTGGTTCAAGTCTGGCTTTAACTGGTCTAGGTTGACGTATTGACCAGTCTTGGGTACTGTCAAGATTTATAATTTCACCATCTTTGGTTTCCAGTTCAATTAATGGTTCATTTATGGAATATTCACCGTCAGGTTGTACAGATTTAACCGTTCCAGCCTGTTCTGGAGAGGTCATCAGTTTAATTGTAATCATCTCAGTTTCTTTAATCTGAGCATAAGGATCACCTGGTTCTAACACGTCTCCTTCTTTAACTAGAATTTCAACCGGCCACTTCTTTTCTTCATCCAGATTCATAAGTCCAATTCCTTCCGGAATAAAGACAGGTGAAATCTCTCTAATTTTAGTGAGCGGCCGTTCTATTCCATCAAACATATTTTTTAGTAGTCCAGGTCCTAATCGAACTGAAAGTGGTTTTCCGGTTGATTGAATCTGATCCCCTACTTTAAGACCTACTGTTTCTTCATAAACCTGAATAGTTCCCTTATCACCATCTAAAATAATTACTTCGCCAATTAAAAGTTTTGGCCCAACTGTTACCATTTCCCGCATCTTGAAATTACTCATTCCTTTAGCAGTAACAACAGGACCATTAATGCCAGTTACTGTGGCAGTATTTGATTGAGAACTCAATTAATCTCTCCATTAACTAATTGATTAAAATAATAATTCAGTACCCGATCACTTTCATTAATGAGATTTTCCAGGCTATAATCGTAGCTGACCCGGTCATTCTGATCATGGACCAAAAAACCTCCAATATTCTTTTCTGGTAACGTTTCGTAACGAATTTTAAAATCTGATAAAATTTCATTAATTAATGAATTAAACATTGCTTGTTCAGACTCGTTTATAAATAGAGTTATAATATCAGAACCTTTTAAAAGTGAACGGACTTCTTCAAGGTTTTTTCTAAAGTAATTCTTATAACTATCTGTTTTGATAATCTCATTAACTCGTTTTAATAAGGATTCATAGAAATCGGTTCTAATTTCTTTTTTGGTATTTAAAATAATATCCCTGGCTTCATTTTTTCCTTCAGCCAGAATACGGGAGACATCTCTGTTTTCTAATCGGTTAAAACGTCTTTTGATATTATCGTTTTGCTGTTTAATACTAACGTCGGCTTTTTCTTCAAGAAGTTTGTTGGTTTCTTCAGCTTTTTCCATGGACTCCTTTTTAAAAGCGGCCAGCTGACTAGTCAGTTCCTGTTTAAATATATCGATCTTATCTTCTACTGATATCATTATTACTCCTACATACCAACAGCTTCTCTTATTTGTTTAACAATCTGATTTGGTTTTTCAAATCCGTGTCTATCCGGGATTATAGTTATTAATGGAAAAATTGATTTTTCCCTAAAAGCTACCAGTTGTTCTTTAACCATATCAGCAGCTTTTTCAGTAAGAAAAACGATACCAACTTCTGGATCATTAATAACCTTTTGAGTTACTTCCCAGGTTTCATCAGGTTCTCCTACCAGAAACCCATCAATTCCGGCCAAACGCATTCCCAGTAAAGAGTCTCTATTATCACTTATTACAACAGAATGCATTAGCCTATTGAACCTAAAATCATAATAGAAATAATGAGCCCATAAATAGCTAAACCTTCAGCAAGTCCAACATAGATTAGGGTTCTACCAAAGATACTGTCATTTTCTGAAACTGCCCCTAGAGCTGCAGAACCAACAACACCAACGCCATAGCCAGAACCAATACAGGCTAAACCCGTTGATAAGGCAGCACTTAAATAACCTAATCCAGTTGCTGTGGCATCTCCACTAGCAGCCTGAACAGCTGTTGGAGCAAACATGACTAAAGCAAAAGCCATTGTAGGGATAAAACCTATCAGGTTATACTTTAAAACTTTTCTTAATTTTATTTTTTTAGCATCTGTACCTTTATAAATATAATAAAGTCCAGTAGCAATAGTAGTTAAAACAATAAGACTTGATAGTATTAAAGTTATTTTTAATATATTCATGGAAACCTCAATTATTTAAAGATTTTAATTTTTCTTCTATTGTTATAAATTTAATTCCGTTACCTTCGTAATATTTTCCAAACAGCTCATAGAATTCCAGACGTAGACACTGAATAAAGTCAATAAGACCTTCTAGAATTAAGATAAAAATATTACCAAATATTAAAATCGCTACCCCTAAAACTCCCCCATCAACCATTTCTGCTATGGTTTGGAAAGCCATAAACATACCGACATGAGTTAAGGCAAATGCCCCAATTCTTATAAAGGATAAAGTATTGGACAGCATTGATAAGTACATTTCAAAAACTTCAAAGAAACTTGAAACATAATACTCACCCTGTATATTATAGGAAAAGCGACGATGTTTAATCAGATTAAATAACGGTAAAGCAAGGAAAACACAAAGAGTTAATAAAATTATAATTCCAGCCATTACTTCTTCTAATAATTCATTGGTAGGTAATATATGGTAAAGCATTAAAGCTAGAGCTAGAACAAGTAGGTAAATAGCAAAACCACTAATTCCATTCTTCCCAAAATATTCCTCTTCTTCTTCATGCTCTCTTTGTTTATTAATTAAACTGTAAATATAAGAAATAATAAGCATGAAAACCCCTACAACCACTGCGGCTAGAAGAATTGTAGTAGTATCTTCCATAGGTCTAATCCATAGTGCGGGAATTATATTTTCCAAGCCGAAAACAGAACCATATAAAAATCCAAATATTATCGATGCAATAGCAACTCTTGAAGCTACTCCACCCAATTTAAATCCTTTTTTTTCAACATACCAGCCGGCTAAAAGTAGAACTAATCCCTGGCCAACATCACCAAACATATATCCAAAACAAAGAATATAAGTTAAACTGAAAAATGGAGTAGGATCGAGCTCTTTATAATTGGGGATCCCATACATTTCCACAAGTTGTTCAAATGGTCTAAATAGCCAGTTGTTTTTTAATTTTGTCGGAATCTTGATATCACTACTCGGTTCCTGGAACTGAATAAGTAAATC
>CANQNI010000029.1 GCA_947625175.1 uncultured Eubacteriaceae bacterium
ACTTTGGATAAGGTAGCAATTACTTCGTCTTGTGCCAATTTCATCAATCTAACACCTTGAGTATTTCTCCCTGTTTAAGAAATATCCTCGGTCGATAAGCGAACTACTATTCCTTTATTATTAATTAACATGACTTCTTCATCAAGATTACAGGTGATAAAACCAACCATTTTACCGGTTTTATTTGTAATTTTATAGGTAGAAATTCCTTTTCCACCTCTTTTTTGAATCTTATAATTTTCAGCTTTTGTTAATTTACCAAAACCGTTTTCTGCTACACTCAGAATATAATCGTCATCAGTTACAACATCCATTCCTACAACATAATCGTTATCTCTGAGTCTAATAGCCTTAACACCCATACTGTTACGGTTCATTGATCTTATATCATTTGTATTAAAACGAATAGCTAGTCCATTATGAGTTCCAATTATTACTTCATCATCTTTTTCAATTAGATGAGCACTGACTAATTCATCATTATCTTTTAATTTTATAGCGATTAGTCCATTTTTTCTAGAAGTATCGAATAATTTTAGGGGAGCTTTCTTAATTAATCCATTTTTAGTTAACATTATTAAATAACGATCGTCAAAAGACTGAACCGGTAAGAAAGCTGTTATAACTTCATCGTTTTCTAGTGGAAGCAAGTTTACAATAGCTTTTCCACTAGCGTTTCTGCCTGCTTCTGGAATTTCATAACCCTTTACTCTATATACCTTCCCTTTATTAGTAAAGAAAAGAAGGTAATGATGAGTTAGCATGGTAAATAAATGCTCAATAAAATCACTCTCTTTTGGATTAACACCAACTATTCCACGACCCCCTCGTCTTTGATTTCGATAAGTATCTATTGGAATTCGTTTAGCATAACCTCGATGAGTTAAGGTAATAACTACGTCTTCTTCGTCAATATAATCCCCTATATCTAAATCTTCAGGTTCAATATCGAATGATGTTCTACGTTCATCACCATATTTATGTTTTATTTCAATTAATTCTTCTTTAATTATTCCAAGCAGAACATTTTCATTTTCTAAGATAGATTTTAGTTTAGCAATTTGCTTTTCTAGTTCTTCATATTCCTGAGTTAACTTGGTTCTTTCTAAACCTGTTAACCTCTGAAGACGCATATCTAAAATAGCCTGAGCCTGAGTATCTGACAGTTCAAAACGATCTATTAATTTACTTTTGGCTTCTCTTCCATCATTACTTGACCGAATTATATTGATAACTTCATCTATATTATCTAAAGCGATAAGTAAACCTTCCAAAATATGGGCTCTAGCTTGAGCTTTCTTTAAATCAAAATTGGTTCGTCTTCGAATAACTTCTTTTTGAAATTTTAGATATTCTTCTAAAATCTGCTTTAGATTTAATTCTTTTGGAGTGGCTTTATTATTTTTATCTTGAACCAGAGCCAGCATGATAGCTCCAAAGGTATCTTCGAGCTGAGTATGCTTATAGAGTTGATTTAATATAACTGATGCATTAGCATCTCTTTTAATGTCTATTACGATATTAATACCTTTTTTTAAGTCAGATTCATCTCTTATTTCAGAGATACCTTCAATTCTCTTATTATTTACCAGATTAGCTATTTTTAAAATAAGTTTAGCTTTATTTACTCCAAAAGGAAGCTCTGTTATGACAATTTGTTCACGTCCATTAGAAGTTTTTTTGATTTCTACTTTTGAACGAACTACAATATGTCCTCTTCCAGTTTCATAAGTTTCCCGAATTCCCTTAGTACCCATAATTATCCCACCAGTGGGAAAATCTGGACCCTTAATATATTTCATTAATTCAGGAATAGTTATATCTGGATTATCAATATAAGCGATACAAGCATCAACTACTTCATTTAAATTATGAGGTGGGATATTAGTAGCCATCCCAACAGCAATTCCAGATGAACCATTAACTAGTAAATGAGGAAATCGTGAAGGTAAGACGTTTGGTTCTGATTCACTTCCATCGAAATTATCAGAGAAATCAACGGTATCTTTATTAATATCCCTGAGCATTTCCATAGCGATTTTATCCAGTTTAGCCTCTGTATATCTCATAGCAGCAGGACTGTCGCCATCTACAGAACCAAAATTACCATGACCTTGTACTGTTGGATAGCGCATAGAAAAATCTTGAGCCATTCTAACCATTGCATCATAAACAGAAGTATCTCCGTGTGGATGATATTTACCTAAAACATCGCCTACAATACGAACTGATTTTCTAAATTGTCTTTCTGGTAAGAGTCCGAGTTCATTCATAGCGTAAAGAATCCTACGATGAACAGGTTTCATACCATCTCTTACATCAGGTAAAGCTCTTCCGATTATGACACTCATTGCATAATCGGTATAGCATTCCCTCATTTCATTGGTTATATTTATAGGTTCTATGGTTTCTAATTTTTCCTCTGGCATAATTTGATCTTTCTAGGCAATTTCTAAATATCTAAATTTCTAACTTTAGCAGCATTTCTGGTAATAAAATCTTTTCTTGGACCAACCTTATCTCCCATAAGAATTGTAAAGAGCTCATCTGCTAACATTCCATCATCAATTTGAACTCTTTTTAGAATTCTTTCTTCAGGATTCATAGTAGTTTCCCATAATTGTTCAGCATCCATTTCTCCAAGACCTTTATAACGCTGAAGAATAACATTCTTTTTATTACCTAGTTCTTTCATTCTTTCTTGCATAGCCTCATCACTATATAAATACTCAGTATGTTTTCCATATTCAAGTTTATATAAAGGAGGTTGAGCAATATAGACATAACCTTCTTCAATTAGTCCACGCATATAGCGATAAAAGAATGTTAATAATAGTGTTCTGATATGGGCTCCATCAACGTCTGCATCAGTCATAATTATAATTTTATGGTATCGAGCTTTGTTGATATCAAAATCTTCCCCAATTCCTGTTCCAAAGGCAACAATCATTGATTTAATGGTATCAGAATCAAGAACTCTATCTAATCTAGCCTTTTCAACATTTAAAATTTTTCCTCTTAGGGGTAATATTGCCTGAATTTTTGAATCACGTCCGCTTTTAGCACTGCCACCAGCAGAGTCACCTTCAACAATAAATATTTCTGATAGAGCAGGATCCTTCTCTCTACAGTCTGCGAGTTTTCCTGGCAAACTTGTTGAATCTAATGCAGTTTTTCTTCTCGAATACTCTCTTGCTTTTTTGGCTGCCAATCTTGCTTTAGATGCAGATATAGTTCGATCAATGATTGATTTAGCAATCGACGGATTTTCTTCTAAAAAATTATTTAACTGCTCACTTACTGTTGAATCAACTATCCCTCTAAGTTCGGGGTTTCCTAACTTTGTTTTAGTTTGACCTTCAAATTGTGGTTCTTTTAATTTAACAGAGATAACTGCAGTTAATCCTTCTCTAACATCTTCACCAGTAAAATTTTTATCATTACTCTTTAATAAGTTATTATTTCTAGCATAGTTATTTATGGTTCTAGTTAAAGCAGATTTAAATCCACCAAGATGACTTCCACCTTCTATAGTATTTATATTATTAGCATAAGAATAAATGCTTTCATTATAGGCATCTGTATATTGCATAGAAAATTCTAAGGTACAGGCATCTAATTCTTTAGTATAATAAATTACTTTTGGGTTAATTGGTGTTTTATTCTGATTTAGATACTCAACATAAGATTTAATTCCTTCTTCCGATTCCAGTATAACCGGCTCTAATTCGGGATTTCTTAAATCTTTAAAAGTAATTCGAACCCCTTTATTTAAAAAAGCTAATTCTCTTAATCTATGTAATAAGGTATCGTAATCAAATTCACTGACAGTAAAAATCTCCGGGTCTGGATGAAACCAAACAGTTGTTCCGGTTCTATCAGACTTTCCGATTTCTTCTAGTTTTGTTGTACTATAGCCTTTAGAAAAATCCTGATGGAATTTCTTTCCCTTTTGTTCAACTTCAACCCAAAGTTTATCGGACAGAGCATTAACTACAGAGACCCCTACTCCATGTAAGCCACCGGAAACTTTATAGTTTTTATCATCAAATTTTCCACCAGCATTAAGAGTAGTTAAAGCTAACTCAACTCCACTTAATCCTGTCTGGTGATTAATATCTGTAGGAATTCCCCTTCCATCATCAGTAACTTTAACACTATTGTCTTCCTGAATTTCTACTTCAATATTTTTACAATATCCAGCTAAAGCTTCATCTATTGAATTATCGACCACTTCGTACACTAAATGGTGAAGGCCTTGCTCTCCGTTATTTCCTATATACATACCTGGACGGAGACGAACGTGTTCTGGTCCTTCTAGTACTTTAAGTTGGTCTGCATTATAATCTTGAGTTTTTTCTTTTGCTTTTTTCAATGAATCCTTCTTTCTTTAAAGAATGTTTCCATCTTTTATCTTTATTAATTTAACATCTTTATTCATATCAAATGAAAAAGATGGATCTGTACAGGTAATAAATGTCTGTGCTTCACTTAAAACTGACAAAATATTCTTTTGTCTATTACTATCTAATTCCGATAAAATATCATCTAATAAAACTATCGGAGTTATATTCAAAATTTCTTTATATAAATCAATATGGGCTAATTTTAAACTGATAGCAGCTGTTCTTTGCTGTCCTTGAGAAGCAAAATAACGAGCTGAATTACCATTAATTAAAATCTCTAAATCATCATTATGGGGACCAAAACGAGTATATCCTCTTTCTAAATCTCCCGCTAATTCATTAATTAATACTTTATTGTATTGTTTTCTAATTAAATCTAAGTTATCTGGAATTTTTGAATCAAATATATTAGTTTTATAGGCCAATTCTAATTTTTCGTTAGAGCCAGCTAATTTAGTATAGATACTTTGGGCCTTTTGGGCTAAGCGTTTTAAATAACGATTTCTATATTGGAGTAATCGAGATGCCTTATCTATTAACTGGGTATTCCAGGGATTGAGCAATTCCTGCAGATCTTTAATCTGCGTATTATTTAGACGAGCTTGTTTAATAACAGCATTTCTTTGATGTCGAATTCTTTCGTAATCTTTCAAAATAGATCGATAGGTTGAAACTAATCCACTTAGTTCCATGTTAATAAACTTTCTTCTTCGATCAGGATTACCTTTTACAATTTCTAAATCATCAGGCTCAAATAAAATACAACCAGTTAAATTTTGAATTTTTGAAAAAGAACTTTCGGCTTTATTGTCTAATTTCCAGCCTTTCTTAGTATTTTGTGCTTTTAGAGATAGATTATGATTCGTTTGATTAGTTCGAAATTCTGCAACACAATACATTGCATTTTCGTCGAAATTAATCAGCTCTTTGGTTGAAGAAGCTCTGTGTGAATAACCTCTGAGCATTAAAAAAATAGCTTCCAGTAAATTAGTTTTACCTTGGCCATTATTTCCATAGAGAATATTTATATTTGGAGAAAAATTAGGAGAAATATCTTTATAATTACGATAATTAACAAGACGCATTCTATTAATATTCATTCTCTTTTCTCAATTAATTTATATTCTGTATTATCTACTGTTATAATATCGCCTGGATGGAGTTGTTTTCTAATAACCGTACAAATTTCATTATTTACCTTAATATTTCCATCCAGTATTAAGTGCTTTGCTTCTCCACCACTAGAAGCAATATTTAATAATTTTAAAAGACTGTTTAATCGAATAACAGAATCAGAAATTACAACTTCCTGCATTTCATCTTTAAATCTTTCAATATTTAATAAAATTATATCATAAAATATCTATGAAAATGACTTAATTGTTCGAAACTACTTCGGATAACAATATGTAATCGTTTTATTTTACTCAGAATTAAAACTTAAAACTTAATTTGTTAAAAAATAAAAAAAAGCACCACTATATAAGTAGTACTTTTTAAATTGTTTATATTATTCATTAATTCTAACAGGTAATATTAAATAATTATATTCATCACCTTCTAATGGGGTAATACTGAGTGGACCGACGTCTCCATTAAAAGACAAATTAACTCTATCATCATCAATAGCTTTGAGTGCATCAATTAAATACTCAGTATTAAAAGCTATGCTTAAATCGTTGCCAACATTTTCAATATCAATTGAGTCATTAAAGTTTCCTGTTTCATTTTTTGAGGAAATTTTAAGTTTTCCACTATCAATATCAAAACGTATTAAAGTATTCTTTTGTTCAGAAGATATAAGAATAGCTCTTTCACAGCTGTTTAAAAGTTTAATTCGATCAGTTTCAAATCTGGTAGTATTTTCCTTAGGAATTATTGTGGAATAATCAAAGAAATTACCTTCAATAAGTCTTGCGGTAAAAATAGTATTATCTATCTGGAAAAAAATTTGACTTTTTGAAAGATTAATTTTTACACTCCCTGTCAGTAGAGATAAAAGATTACTTAATTCTCCTAAACTTTTAGCAGATACTATTGAATTTTCTATTTCAGTAGTTTCTTCATCCAAATTACCACTTTTAAGAGCTACTCTAAAACCATCAATAGCAACCAATTTTAAATTATTTTTTTCATATTCCATTTTAATACCAGTTATTACGGGTATCTGATTTTCTTTTTCTGCAGCTGCAAAACGGGTTTTATTTATTAAATTTCTTAGTTCCTGACTTGAAATAGTAAAATTAAGATCCGTATCAGGTTTAGGAAATTCAGGAAATTCATCTGGTTGTATTCCTGCAATCGAAAATTCACTAAAATCCGATTTAACTTCAATATAATCATTTTCTTTACTTTCGAAGTAGACTATATCACCAGATAATCTTGAGATTATGCTAAATATTAAATTAGCATCTAAAACTATAGCACCATCTTCCTGAGCATCAACATTTATATTAGTGGTAATTCCAATATTTAAATCGGTTGCTGTTAAATGAAGTTTATGGTCATAAACATTAAATAATATTCCAGAAAGAATACTCATAGTAGTTTTAGCTTTAACCCCATGCCGGGTTATATTCAAAGCAAATTGTAATTCATCTCTAGAACAACTGAATTTCATTATTTCCTCACATTGATTATAAATATAAAAATAAAAGTAATAATAATTATAATAAGTTCTGTTTATATGTTTATAATTCAGTTTTTACCGATAACAATTGAAGCATTTATAAAAATTTCGTTGGATAAAACTGTTAATAAACTGTTTAAAAGTTGTTAACTGGGTTGAATAGAATTTTGGATTTCTGATCTTATCGTATCAACTAAATTGGCAAAATCAGGTTGATTAACAATATCATTTGAAATTTTCTTACAAGCATGAAGAACAGTCGAATGATCTCTTCCTCCGAAGTTTTCCCCGATTTTTGGAAAAGAATTGTCTGTTAACTCTCTTGAAAGATACATTGCAACTTGTCTTGGTTGAGCAATACTTTGAGTACGTTTTTTAGAATCAAGTTCAGCTGGAGAAACATTAAAGTATTTAGCAGTGATTTTCTTTATATAAGGAATATCAATAATCTGTACTTCATTACTCAGAAGATCTTTTAAAGCTTCTTCGCTGGATTTTTTAGTTATTGGTATTTGGTTAAGATTATGATAAGCAAAAAGTCTGTTTAAGGCACCTTCAAGTTCTCTAATATTAGAATGAATATTTTCAGCAATATACTCAAAAACTTCATCCGGAACTTTAATATCATAATTTTCAGCTTTTTTTCTCAGGATAGCAATTCTTGTTTCTAAACTAGGGGCAGAAATATCAGTTATTAGACCCATTTCAAATCTTGATCGTAACCTGTCTTCTAACTTAGGTATTTCTTTTGGTGGTTTATCAGAGGTAATAACTATTTGTTTATTGGCTTCATGTAAGGTATTAAAGGTATGAAAGAAGGCTTCCTGGGTTTCTACTTTACCGGCTAGAAACTGGATATCATCAATCAGGAGAATATCAGTAGTTCGATATTTTTTTCTAAAATCCGTACTTTTATTATTCTGAATAGATGTAATAAACTCATTAGTAAAATCTTCACAAGAAACATATACAACTTTACGACCTTGCTCTTCATCCCAGACATAATTCCCTATAGCTTGCATTAAATGAGTTTTTCCAAGTCCAACTCCTCCATAAATAAATAAAGGATTATAAATATTGGATGGACTTTCTGCTACAGCAACACAAGCTGCTCTGGCAAATCGGTTATTTTCCCCAATAACAAACCGGTCAAAAGTATATTTTGGGTTTAAAGCCTGAGCATTACTCTCATATCTTTGTTTAGGTTCATCAGAAAAACTCTCTGCCGTTACATCAGTTAACTGTTCACCCTTACTTAAAAAAATGATGTTTTCTATGTTTGAATCAACATAATTGAGAGCATTTCTAATTAGAGTAGAATATCTTTCTTTAACATAACCTAAAACCAATTCATTTTCAGGAAGTAAATAAAACGTATTTCCAACTTCCTTTACTGGAATAATACCTTCAATCCAGGTTTCGTAACTCAGCGGTTGTATTTCCCTTTTTATAAGCTCTTGGGCTCTTATCCAGGTTTTTCTAAAATTTTCCATAAATATAAATTAGTTATAAACAAATACGAATATTTAACTGTTAAAAATTGTTAATTAATAATAAAGAATAAATATTTAAAATTTTTTATTCACTGATTGTGAAAGAAAATTATCAACAAATTCACAATCGAAATTGTAATAATAACTTTGTCTTGAGATAACGCAAAAATATTTTAACATAATTATCCACAGACTTATCCAATAAACCTCGGTTAACTGTGGAAAAGTTGATAATGTTTTTAAATTATTGTTAATAACTTTAAAAAGTTATTTAGTTATTCCAATTTTTCGTTTTACTTTCTTTAATTAAGAGCCTTATTAGGTGAATTTAGAACGTATTTTTATTTTTTCTTTTATAAATTATTTGATAATAATGATTTATCTAATATTTTCAAAATATGTTTAATTATTTTACTTTTCTTAATTCATACATCTCAATGAAAATCTTAAGAATATTGCGAGAATCTAAGAAAAATATTATAATTTCCGTCGTATCTTATACATATTATTATTCAGGAGGTAAGAAATGAAAAGAACGTATCAACCTAAAAAAAGACACCGTAAAAAAGAACATGGATTTAGAAAAAGAATGAAAACCAAAAATGGACAAAATATTTTAAAAAATAGAAGAAGAAAAGGAAGAAAAAAACTCTCAGCTTAAGTAAAAACTCAAGTGATTGAAACTTTAAAAAATAAACAAGATTTTAATAATGTGTATAAGAACGGAAAAATGTTTGGAAACCGAGATTTTACTTTACGTTATATAAAAAATGAAAAAAGCACTAATCGTCTGGGTGTTGTGGTAAGTAAAAAAGTTTCAAAAAAAGCGGTCAAACGCAATAAATTAAGAAGACAAATTAAAGAATACTTATCAACTATAAACGTAAAACTAGCTCAGGGTTATGATTATTTAATTACTGTAAAACCTAATAGTCTCGGACAGAGTTATCAAGATTTAGTAAAATCACTTGATCACCTTTTTAAAAAGAAAGGTTTATTTATTAATTGAAAAGTATAGTGTTAAGTTTAATTAGATTTTATCAAAAATTTATATCACCTTTATTACCTAGAACTTGTCGGTTTACTCCTACTTGTTCTGAATATTGTATTGAAGCCATTCAACGATTCGGATTATGGCGCGGTGGTATTTTAGGGATAAAAAGAATAATGCGCTGTACTCCGTTTAATCCAGGTGGAATAGATCCTGTTCCATTAAGAGAGGATGTAGGATGAGTTTACTTAGTAACTTCTTTGGTCAAATAATCTACTATATTTATAGTGTAGTTCATAATTATGGTATTACAATAATAATCTTTACTTTATTAGTAAAATTATTACTTTTACCATTAAACTTAAAATCAACTGAATCTATGCGGGAAACTCAGAAATTAGCTGATGTTACTGCATATTTTCAAAAGAAGTATAAAAATAACCCTGAAAAACTGAATCAAGTTACTATGCAACTCTATCAAGTGTATCATGTAAATCCACTTGGTGGATGCTTACCACTGTTAATTCAGTTACCTATCATTTATGGATTATTTGGTGCTTTACGTAACCCAACGCAATTTATCTTTACACATGGTGATGCTTCGGTTGCTTCTCAACCTTTTCTATGGTTACCAAATTTATCCAATCCTGATCCTTATTATATTATTCCTATACTTTGTGTAGTTTTTACATTTTTAACTTCGAAATATACAAATTCTGTAACTCCACAAACTGGGGATGAGCAAAGTAGATCTACTCAGAATATCATGTTATATATGATGCCTTTAATGATTGGTTTCTTTGCTTTAAGTCTACCTTCAGGAGTTGGTATTTACTGGGTTGTTCAAAATATTTTTACCTTTATTCAACAATTCTTTATTTTACATAAGCCAGTAGAACCTATAACTGTTGAAGAAGCTGAAAAAGAATTAGAAAAATATAATAAAGAAAAAAGAGAAGAAATAAGGGTTACTCGTGAAATGGGAACCACCCGTCGAAATGAAATGATGGGTATAGAAAATGAACCAAAGAAGAAAAAGAAAAAAACCTCAAGTGTTAAAATGACGCCTGCTAGTGGGAAAAAAGTAACAAGAAAGACAATTACAAAAATTCCACAACGAAAAGACTAGGAGAGAAAATGAGTAGATCAGTAACTAGTACTGGAAAAACAATAGAAAAAGCTATTGAAAATGCTCTAAAAATTTTAAATAAAACTAAAGATGAAGTAGATATTGTAATAACTCAGGAACCTGAAAATGGTGTTTTTGGTTTCTTTGGCCGTAAAGATGCTATAGTTGAAGTAACTGCAAAAGAGGAACAGAAAACTGAACCTGTAGTTTTAAATGAAACAAAAGAAGAAGTCATTGTTGAAGATAAAACACCAGAAGTAATTGAAGCAGAAACTATCGAAACTAATGATGAGTCAGCAATAATTAAGAAAAAAGAAGAAAAAGCTATTAATTTCCTTCATAATTTATTTGAAACAATGGGTTTAGATGTGAAAATTGATTCTCATTATGATGGTAAATTTTTACGAATTGATTTATCTGGCCCAAAAATGGGAATACTTATTGGCAGAAGAGGTCAAACCTTAGATGCTATTCAATATCTTACTAGTTTAGTTTTAAATAAAAATAGTGATGAATATACTCGTTTAATAATTGATACTGAAAATTATAGAGATAAGAGAAGACAAACATTAGAAGACCTGGCTGATAAAATGGCTAATAAAGCGCTTAGATTTAGAAGAAGAGTTAGTTTAGAACCAATGAATCCAGCAGAACGTAGAATTATTCATGCCAGATTACAAAATAATAATAATGTGTATACTTATTCTGAAGGACAAGATCCTTATAGACGAGTAGTAATCCAATTAAATTCAAATAGATAAAAGTAAACCTGGATAGCTATTAAGTTATCCAGGTTTTTTTATAGGTGAAATATGCCAAACTATGATACTGATACTATTGCTGCAATTTCTACTGGAACAGGCAGTGCTGGAATAGGAATTATTAGATTAAGTGGAAATGAAGCCTTAAATATTGCTAAAAATATTTTTAAAAGTGCAACGGGTAAAAATCTTGATTTAGCAGAAACTCAGAAACTTTATTATGGCCATATATATGATAATAATAATCTCATTGATGAAGTTCTATTAACCTATATGAAAGGCCCCCATTCTTATACAGCTGAAGATATAGTAGAAATAAATTGTCATGGAGGAATTATTCCAACCAGAAAAATTTTAGAATTAATTTTAGAAAATGGAGCCCGTCATGCTCAACCTGGTGAGTTTACTAAAAGAGCTTTTTTAAACGGTCGGATAGATTTAACTCAAGCAGAATCTGTAATGGATATTATTAGTGCAAAATCCGAAAAAGCTCTGGAAGTTTCTGTTAATCAATTAAACGGTTCTTTAAAAAATAAACTTAAAGAAATTGATTCAATTTTAATAGATTTAATGGTTCTTATTGAATCAAATCTAGATTATCCAGAATATGACATAGAAGAAATAACTAACGAGAAGGTTAAAAATTATTTAAATCAGGCTCTAAAAAAAATTAATAAAATTCTAGAACAAAGTAAAAATAGTGCTGTTATGCGTGAAGGAGTCAAAACTGTTATCCTTGGAAAACCAAATGTAGGAAAATCTTCCTTATTAAATACTTTTCTAAATAATGAAAGAGCAATCGTTACTGAGATTCCTGGAACAACGAGAGATATTATCGAAGAATCCATTATTTTAGATAATATCCCCTTTAGAATAATTGATACAGCTGGTATTAGAGAAACCGAAAATAAAGTCGAAAAGATTGGCGTAGAAAAATCTTTACAGTTTGCTAAGGAAGCTGATTTAGTTCTATTTTTAAGAGATGCCAGTACCAATCTAACTGAGGATGAAAAGAAAATTATTAAAACACTAGATCATAATAAAACAATTTTTATAGCAAATAAAATTGATTTAAATAATAGTGAATTAAATGATTGGCATCAAATTTCAGTTAAAAATGATGTTGGAATTGAAGAACTAAAAAAGATGATGGTTAATCTAGTCTATTCAGGAGATATTGAAGGTACTGAAAATTCTTTAATCTTAAATGAAAGACAACTAAGTTTATTACATAATGTAAAAAGAAATTTATTAGAGGCTCTAACTGCTCTTGAACATTCAGTCCCTGAAGAACTTTATGCAATTAATATAAATGAAGCCCTGGATAATTTACGCGCTATAACAGGAGAAACTCTGGGTACTGATGTTATAGATACTATTTTTGAAAGATTTTGTATTGGAAAATAATTTATTTAACTGAAAGGAATAATTATGAGCTATAAAGCGGGTGATTATGATGTTATTGTAATCGGTGCTGGACATGCTGGATGTGAAGCTGCTTTAGCTACAGCT
>CANQNI010000030.1 GCA_947625175.1 uncultured Eubacteriaceae bacterium
CACCAGCTTCTGATTGTAATTCAGAAACTGAAACGACTTCATCAAAAATATTCTTTCTTCCTGCTACCGACCAGGCATCAACAAATTCTGCCATCGGTGAGGAAGGAGTGATTGGGAAAATACCGGCTACTTCGGTAAAAGCATAAGCATTATGAGCTGCAGCTTGGTTACCATCCATAGACTGCATTTTTTTTGCCATCTAAAACCCTCCTTATTACGGTTTCAAATCACTATTTATACATCAAATTATAACATTATAAAAATAATATTAACTTGAACAATAATTAATATTAATTACTTTTCCAATAATATATTATAATGTTAATCCTTTTCACATTAAAGAAAAATTAACATCAAAATTATTTATTAATAGCTTTTCTGAGATATTTTAGAATTTCAGAGATAACTTTAGTTCTAGCGTACCTCTTATCATCACCATTTACTATAATCCATGGAGCCTTTTTAGTTGAAGTTTCTTCAAACATCCGTTCTGCTGCCATTACATATTCACCACGTTTTTCGCGATTTCGCCAATCTTCTTCGGTAATTTTCCACTGTTTTTCCGGATTTTTTTCTCTTTCTTCAAAACGTCTCTTTTGTTCTTCATCAGAAATATTCATCCAGAATTTTAATAGAACGGTCCCAAAATCAGTGAGTTGTTTTTCAAATTCTCTTATTTGGTTAAAAGCTTCTTCATATTCTGCTTCTGTACATAATCCTTCAATTGGTTCAACTAAAACCCTGCCATACCATGTTCTATCAAAAATACTAAAGTGGCCTCTCTTAGGGACTGCATTCCAATAACGCCATAACCAATCATGAGCTTTTTCAACATCAGTTGGAGCAGAAGATGGATAAACCCGGTAACCCCGTGGGTCTAAATTTTTTGCAACTCTTTTAATAGCACCACCTTTACCTCCGGCATCAAAACCTTCAAAAGCTATCATAACTGGAATTCTGCGTCTAAAGACCATAAATTCTAATTCTCTTAATTCAGCCTGATATTCTTTAATAATTGGTTTATATAAACTTCTTGGAATAACATCTTCTGGGAAAAGTTGATTTAAAACTGATTGTTTTACCTGTTTTTCATTAACTTTGATGAGTGGGTGAAGTTTTGGTAGTTTTTCAGATTCTTTCTTCTTTATAGCTTGTTCTAATTGTTCAACTATAATTTTTAATACCTGAAAAGCAGCTAATTTAGAATCTTTTCCACTAATAACGTACCAGGGAGCATCTTCCTTATTTGTTTCACCTATCATAAATTCCCATTGAGCTGCGATTTTATCGTAGTTTTCGTTTTCCTGCCAATCTTTCTTCGAAGCTCTAAAAGCAGCAATAGGATCATTTTCAAGTTGTTCAAGTCTCTTTTTCTGGGTTTTTTGACTTATGTTAATAAAGAATTTTAAAATAACATCTCCGTTGAGATACATTGAATTTTCATAATCTACAATCTGATTAATCAACTTTTTAACGGAAACATCATCAACTTTACTTCTACGATAAACCTGTTCATAGTAAGATGAATCAAAAGTTACGATTTGTCCTTTAGCTGGTGAATGTGTCCAATAATAATACATTAATGGACGGTTGCGAATTTCGTGAGTTTGTCGTGGTTCATTATAGACGATAAAATTACGGGGATCTAAAGGAATCATTAGTTCATTAATAATATTACCTTTTCCTGCCGAATTCCAGCCATCAATTAAAATAATTACAGGAATACCTAATTCTCGGATTTTCCTTTGAAGAGCACCGATTCGGAAACGAAGATTATCACGTTCCTCTTTGATCTCTTTCTTAGTTCCTTCTATAGAAACTTCATAATCTTTTAACATCAATTACTCCGATTTAAACGTTATCAATATTAGATTTATTATATTATTTTTTATAAAAAAATGATAATTTTAATAAAATAAATGGAAAAAGCTTTGAAGAATTTATCTCCAAAGCTCTAATTATATCTATTCTGTTATATAAGATTTATACTTTTGATCTAGATCAGGATCTTTTAAAGTTTCCTTTAAATATTCAGAAAACTCTGTTCCAGTTGCACCAGTATCCCGACCAGTTAATTCAACCTTCTTTTCAAAGTTACTACAAATAGCTAAGGCTTTCTGTAATTTTTCAGCTTCTTTATTATAACCAATATGATCAAGAAGCATTCCAGCAGCTCTAATAATTGAAGAAGGATCTGCATATTGAGCTCTTCCTTCTTCGACCATCCGAGGTGCAGAGCCATGAATTGCTTCAAACATAGCATACTTCTTACCCATATTAATAGAACCTGCAGTTCCAACTCCACCCTGCATTTCAGCAGCTTCGTCCGTTAAAATATCTCCATAGAGATTAGGTAAAACTAAAACTTTAAATTCTTTTCTTCTTTTTGGATCTATAAGTTTTGCTGTCATTATATCAATATACCAATCATCCATTTCAACATCAGGATACTCTTTAGCGATTTCCTTAGCTTTTTCTAGGAATTTTCCATCCGTTGTTTTAATGACATTAGCCTTAGTAACAACAGTAACTTTATTTTTTCCGGTCTTTTGGGCGTAGTCGAATGCTGCTCTAATAATTCTTTCGCTTCCTTGTTCTGTAGCAACAGTAAAGTCGATAGCTAAATCATCAGTAATATGTAAACCGTTCGAGCCTACAGCATAACCACCTTCAGTATTTTCGCGGTAGAAAGTCCAATCGATTCCTTCTTCAGGTATTGATACCGGTCTAACATTAGCAAACAAATCTAGTGCTTTTCTCATGGCAACATTAGCACTTTCAATATTTGGCCAGCCGTCCCCTTCTCTTGGAGTCGTTGTAGGACCTTTTAGAATAACATCACATTCTTTTAATTCCTCTAAAACATCATCTGGAATTGCTTTATTATGTTCTGCTCTATTCTCAATTGTAAGACCATCAATTTCTTTAAATTTAATTCGTCCTTTTTTAACGTCTTCATCTAAAAGAAATCTTAAAATATCTTCAGCTTCTTTGGTTATATATGGACCAATACCATCTCCACCAACAATACCTATAACTATTTCATCTTTATTATTAAAATCAGTAAAGTCCTCTTCCTGCTTTAATAATTCAACTCTTTCTAACTGTTGTTCAAGTAAATCCCCAAAAGCTTCTTTAGCTTCTTCAATTTCTTTAGCATAATTTGACATAATAACCTCAAAAAATAAGGAGGTATAAATACCTCCTTGTATTATAGTTTATAATTAATCTGCCCACTTAGGGACCAATATGGATGTTGAATAAAAGAAACAAAAAATTCTTTGATTGCAATTGTTGTATCAACCCCGTTTACTACCCAACTTTCTGTATATTCAGGTTTATCTGGAGTTAATGGAAACATATGTTTTGAAATTATATCTTCTTCTAAATCAGAAATTTCAAAGAATTTCTGTGCATTTTGAGCTGCTGTTTTTGGATGAGTATATCCTTGCGTAACTTTAATTTTATTAAGACCTCTTTCTTCCTTACGAATTCTTCTTCTTTCTTCGAGTGGAGTATCAAAGAAGAAATCGTGAAGAAGAGCCCCTCTTGCTACAGCTCTTTCGTCTAAATGTAATTTTCGGGCGATAACAAATGAATAATAAGCTACCGTTAGGGAATGATCAAAACGTTTAATCCCATGGTGCTTATAAGATTTTAAACCTTTAAAATATGGATGAATAATAATATCCTGAACATTGTCAATAAAATCTCTGCCATATTTTCGGTGTTCAAGAATAAAATTTATCATTAAAAGACCTTATAATTAAAATATTGAATCAATTAAAAAGTAATTTAATCCAAGTCTAAATCATTTAAAATATCTCTTAGAGCTACTACTTCATCGGTAGTTAAAGTAATTCCCTTCCGACATCTTTCATGGCCTTTATTCCAGTCTCTAATATCGTATTTAGGTTCTCTGTTATTCCAACTGACTAAATTAAATTCTTTTTGCCAGCCACCATTACCTTCAGATAAAACATCAATTTCTTCTGTAATTTCAAATTCAAAAGCCATAAATTTATCCCTGAACTATTACCTCGAATTCATTATTATTTAATAATTCTTCTAAGTCAGAACTACCACCAATAAGTTCATCCCCTACAAAAACATATGGTACTGTATGCTGTCCATATTCTTTAGTGAGTTCTTCTTTCTTTTCGGGTGTATCTTCAATATCTATTTCTGTAAAATCGTAACCATTTTCGTTTAAAAGTCTTTTAGCTTTTCTACAAAATGGACATGTATGCCAAGTATATAGAGTTATATCTTTCATGGTTCCTCTTTAATAATTATTTTATATTAGTTTACCATACTAATTTTAAGGGTACATTCATTTTAATAAAAATTTAAATAGAGGTTATTATGAGTAAGGTTATTGAACTCAATCATCCTTTAGTAAAACATAAACTTACCCAGATCCGAAAGAAAGAAACTAATACTAATACATTCAGACAGATAGTTAATGAATTATCAACTATATTAGCCTATGAAGCAACCAAAGATTTAGAAGTAACTGATATTGAAATAGAAACTCCACTTGTTAAAACATTTCAACCCGAGCTTAGCGGAGAAAATATTGCAGTAGTTCCAATAATTCGAGCTGGTTTAGGAATGGTAGAAGGTTTTACCAATTTAATTCCAAATGCAAAAATAGGTCATATTGGATTATATAGAGATGAAGAAACTAAACAACCTATTGAGTATTTTTTAAAACTCCCAAATGATATTGAAAACAGAGAAGTTTTTATTGTAGATCCAATGTTAGCTACTGGTGGTTCAGCTATAGCTGCTATTGATACTATTAAAAAATATACACAAAAACCGATTAAATTAGTTGATATTGTAGCGTGTCCTGAAGGAATCGAAGCTGTACAAAAAGCTCATCCAGATGTTGATATCATAACAGCAACTATTGATGAAAAATTGAATGATGATAAATATATTCTACCTGGTCTTGGAGATGCAGGAGATAGATTATTTGGAACCTTATAAAAAAGATCCTGATTGCTCAGGATCTTTTTAAATAGTAGCAAGAGATTTATCTAAGATATCTATTCCCTTTTTAATTTCTTCTTTAGTTATAATAAGCGGAGGAACAAAACGGATAGTATTATTAGCGGCTGAAATAGTTAAGAGACCATTTTCCAGATTCTTATTAATAACCTCACCTGGTGCCTGTGTTAACTCTATTCCTAAAATTAATCCTTCACCTCTTACATCCTTTATTAATTCAGGATACTTTTCTTTTAATTTATTTAATTCTTCCTTAAAATAAGAACCATTTTCTTTTACCTGATTAAGTAATTCAGGATTAGAAAGTCTAGCAACAACATAGTTTACTACAGCAGTAGCTAAAGGATTTCCACCATAAGTCGTTCCATGAGTTCCCGCTGATAAGGTATCCCCAATTTCTTTATTTGCAAGACAAGCTCCAACTGGAAAACCAGAACCAATTCCTTTAGCCATAGTTACTATATCAGGTTTTACCTGATATAAATCACAAGCAAGAAATTCACCTGTTCTACCAGCCCCACATTGAACTTCATCAAAAATTAATAGAGTATTAGTCTTATTACAGAGCTCTCTAACCTCTTTGAGATAATCTTTGTCAGCTGGAATAACCCCGCCTTCTCCTCTTATTGGTTCAAGAATTACTGCAGCGACATCCGATCCATCACCTAACTTTTCTTTTAGCTGATTAATATCATTAAAATCTACATACTCAACATCTGGTAGCATAGGACCAAAATCCTTTTGGTATTCAGGTTGTCCTGTCGTGGTTAATGTTGCATATGTCCTACCATGAAAAGATCCATTCATGGAAATAATTTTAGTAGCATCTTTAGATTTATTCTGAATTTGATGTCTTCTGGCTAATTTTAGAGCACATTCATTGGCTTCTGCTCCACTATTAGTAAAAAAGACTTCATCAAAACCGGTAGCTTTTGATAAAGTTTCAGCAGCCTCTTTTAGCGGTTTACTATAATATAAGTTAGAAATATGCTGTAAATTACTAACTTGATCAGTTACTGTTTTAATTAATCCTTCATCTCCATATCCTAAAGAATTAACCGCAATTCCTCCCATAAAATCTATATATTCATTATTGTCAGTATCATAAAGATAAACACCTTTACCATGATCTAAAACAATAGGAAAACGGTTATAGGTTGGAAATAAATATTCGTTATATTCAATAATTTCTTGATTATCCATATTAATATTTGTAATGGTCCTGAACGTATCGGTTTCTTTTCTTTACAGGTTCAGCACTATAAATTAAAGTTCCACAACCAGCGGTTGTAAATAGTTCCAATAATAAACTATGTAATATTTTCCCATCCAATATGTGAACTGAATTAACACCATTATTAATAGCATCTACTGAATTTTGAACCTTTGGAATCATTCCACCACTGATAACTCCTTTTTCAATAAGATCAGGAACACTTTGGCTATTTAATCTTCTAATAACAGTATCAGGATCGTTTGGATCGTAATAGACTCCATCTGTATCTGTTAAATAAATTAATTTTTCAGCTTTTAAAGCTTTAGCAATTGCATAAGCAGCATGATCAGCATTTATATTATAAGTTTGACCATCTTCGTCAAAACCAATTGGTGCTATAACTGGAATAAAATCATTTTGTTCTAGGATTTTTATTAAATCGGTATTTACTTCTTTAACATCACCAACAAAACCAATATCCAGATTATTGATTAATTTCTTATTAACTTTTAAAGTTCTGCCATCTTTACCAGAGATTCCAACTGCTTCAATTCCTCTATCTTCAAGTAATTGAACAATCTCTTTATTGATTTTTCCGGCTAAAACCATTTCAGCTACATCAACTGTTTCATCATTAGTTACTCTATGACCATCAATAAATTCAGTTCGGATATCTAAATCATTAAGCATCTTCGAGATATCTTTACCACCACCATGAACTATTATTGGTCTAAGTCCAACAATTTTCATTAAGGCAATATCATCCATTATTGATTGTTTAATATCTTCATCATACATAAAACTGCCACCGTATTTAATGACAACAGCTTTATCGTTAAACTGTTGAATAAAAGGTAGAGCTTCAACCAAAGTATCAGCTTTCTGGATAAATTCCAGCATATTTTCAGGTGTATGAATTGATTTTCTAAATTTTTCTTTCATTGTTAAGTTCTATAATCACCATTAATTTTTACATAATCATAAGATAAATCACAACCCCAAGCTGTTGCTTTAGCTGATCCTAAATTACAATCTATATTTATAATTATTTCGTTGTTTTTAAAGATTTTTGTTGCTTCTTCTTCAGAGTAATCCGTTGGTTTTCCATTTTTAAATATTACTAAATCTTCTATTTTAAGTTCAGCTTTTTCTGGGTCAAACTTAGCATTTGAAGCCCCTAGTGATGAAATAATTCTACCCCAGTTGGCATCTCCACCAAAGATAGCTGTTTTAACCAGATTACTTTCTGCTACAGCTCGGGCTAATATTCTAGCCTCTTTTTCATTTTGAGCTTGAGTAATATTAACCTCTACAAATTTAGTAGCTCCTTCTCCATCTTCTACTATTTTTTTGGCAAGATCCTTCTCTACATTGAATAGAGCTTCATAAAAAATTTTACCATTTTCTGTATTAAGACTTTCAATAGGACAATTACCTGCTAATCCATTAGCTAGAATTATTGCTGTATCATTCGTAGACATATCACCATCTACTGAGATCATATTATAAGTATCCTGAGCAATTCTACTTAAGGCTTCCTGAAGAACGCTTTGCTCTATATTGCAGTCAGTGGTTGTAAAACTTAACATAGTAGCCATATTGGGTCTAATCATTCCTGAACCTTTGGCCATAGCTCCAATTTTTATTGTTTTACCATCTAATTTAAACTCAGCTGAAACAGTTTTAGCTTTAGTATCAGTTGTCAGTATGGCCTTTGAAGCTTTCATTCCATTACTATCCTCATTTAGGATAAGTTCGTTCACATCTAAAATTCCTGTTTCAATTTTAGTCATATCTAGTTGTTGTCCAATAACTCCTGTTGAACAGACTAAAACTTCTTTTGGATCCAGACCTAAACCAGAAGCAACTAATTCAGCCATTGCTCGAGTATTTTCATAACCTAATTCTCCGGTACAAGCATTAGCTGTTTTAACATTAGCTATAATAGCTTGTTTATCTGATCCATCCAAGGTAATTTCACTATCCCAAATAACTGGAGCTGCCTTTACCTGATTACTCGTTAAAACAATTGCGCATTTAGCAGGTTTAACAGAATAAATTAAGGTTAGATCATCTCTATTTTCCAGTAATCCACAATTAACAGAATTAGTAATAAAACCTTTAGGATAATCAGTACTTTGATTACTATATTTTATTTTATTCATTAAATTAAACTATCTGGAATCATATCGATTCCTTCTTTTTCATCTAAATTAAAAACAACATTCATATTCTGAACTGCTTGTCCTGCAGCTCCTTTAATCAAATTATCTAAAGCAGATAAAACAATGATTCTATTTGTTCTCGGATCCAGTTTAAAATTAATATCGATAAAATTCGACCCCTTAACAAACTTAGTTTGAGGTAATTGATTATCAAGAATTCTAACAAAATAATCATTCTTATAAAATTCTTTATAAACTTTTTTAATTTGTTCTAAATCTATCTCCGACTTTAGTGAAGCATAAGAAGTAGCTAGAATTCCTCTTTCCATAGGAATTAAATGAGGAGTAAAATTAATAGTAACATTTTTTCCGGCAGCTTTAGATAATTCCTGTTCTATTTCCGGTGTATGTCTGTGGTTAACAAGTCCATAAGCTTTATAATCTTCATCTACTTCACAAAAAGAATTTACTAATTTTGTGCTTCTACCGGCTCCTGTTACCCCGGAAGCGGCATCAATAATAATTGTATCCGGATCAATTAAATCTGATTTTAGTAGTGGAACTAAAGCTAAAATAGAAGTAGTAGTATAACATCCAGGATTAGCAATAAGTCTACTTCGTTTTATTTGATCTCTATATAACTCAACTAAGCCATAAACAGAATCTTTAATTATTGCAGTTGCATAATTTTTAGTCTGATACCATTTTTCATAGTCATCTATAGAATTTAATCTAAAATCAGCTCCGAGATCAATAATAACCGTTTGATTTAGAATTTCCTGATTTACTTCTTTACTTGCAATTCCATGTGGTAAAGCTAAAAAAACTACATCTGCTTTCTTCGCAAATTCTTTTAAATCAGGTTTGCTTAATTTTAAATCGGTTACTTTGTTAAATATTGGATAAACTTCGGATAGGAATTGACCTGTGTAACTTTGAGATCCAATTTTAACTATTTCAACATTTTTATGTCTTAATAATAACCGGGTTAATTCAACACCTGCATAACCCGTAGCACCAATTATAGCTGCTTTAATCATTTTAATTTCTCTAAAATATTTTAAAAAGTATATTTATTCATTATTTTATGATTTAAGGTATATTATAACAAATTTTTGTATACTTATTCATTTAATTCTCAATTTCAATTAGATTATCAAATCCAGTTGTTTCTAAAATTTTTACTATTTCCGGTTTAACGTTTCTTAAAACGATAGCACGGTGATGAGCTTGAGGTAATCTTAATAATTTTAATAAAACACGTAAACCTGCACTAGAAATATAATCTAAATTGCTAAAGTCAAAAATGATCTGTTTACTCTTAAAATCATAATTATCTAATTTTTTATCAAGTTCTGGTGCTGTATTAGTATCTAATCTTCCACTAACTGTTACATAATAAGCATAACCTTTATCTTCTATAAAAGTCTTCAATTCAACCTCTAAACTTTTTCTATTTAGTAATATTATACAAAATTTTTTGTTTGAATTAATATACAATATTTTAGCTCTTAATGTTTATATTTGTATAACTATTCATAAAAATTCATATTTTAGTAAAATTTATTCATTTTTATATTGAATCTAATTTTATTTAAGTTACAATAAAACCATTATAATTTAGGAGTTAAAATTGGAAAAAACGAAAGACAAAGTAATATTAGCCTATTCAGGCGGTTTAGATACGACAACCATTATTCCATGGTTAAAAGAAACTTATAATAATCCTGAAGTTATCTGTGCTTGTATTGATGTAGGACAGGGTAAAGAAACTGAAGGGTTAGAAGAACGAGCTTTAGAATCAGGAGCAAGTAAACTCTATTTGGTAGATGTAGTAGATGAATTTGTTTCAGATTTTGTTTTTCCTGCACTTAAAGCAGGAGCTATTTATGAAAAAAAATATTTGTTAGGAACTTCTTTAGCTCGTCCTCTTATTGCTAAAGAGTTAGTTAATATAGCCCATAAAGAAGGGGCTAAATATATTTGTCATGGAGCTACTGGAAAAGGAAATGATCAGGTTAGATTTGAATTAGGGATAGGGGCTTTAGATCCAAATATTGAAATTATTGCTCCGTGGCGTGAATGGGATTTACAAAGCCGAGAAGAGTTAATGGACTATTGTATTCTTCATGATATAAAAGTTCCAATGAGTCATGAACAGAGTTATTCAAGAGATAGAAATCTCTTACATCTAAGTCATGAAGGTTTGGAATTAGAAGATCCAACATTAAAACCAAATTTTGATCATTTACTACAATTAACCAATACTTTACAGAAAGCTCCAGATGAACCAGAATTAATCGAAATTGATTTTGTTCAAGGTGTTCCGGTTGCAGTAAATGGTAAAGAAATGAGTCCTAAAGAAATTCTTGAATACTGTAATAAAATAGGTGGAAAACACGGTATTGGCGTTGTTGATTTAATTGAAAATCGTGTTGTTGGAATGAAATCTCGTGGAATTTATGAAACCCCTGGTGGAACTATACTTTGGAAAGCACATGATGAATTGGAACATATGTGTCTAGACCGAGAAACATTTGCCTTCAAAAATCAATCTAGTGTTAAATTTGCTGAACTAGTTTATAACGGAATGTGGTATACCCCACTACGAGAAGCACTTTCGGCATTTGTTGACGAAACTCAGAAAACAGTTACTGGTAAAGTCAAATTACAACTATATAAAGGAAATATGACCGTTATGTATATTGATTCACCATATTCTTTATATAATTCAGAAATTGCCAGCTTCACTACAGGTGAATTATATGATCATCATGATGCTGAAGGTTTTATTCATTTATTTGGTTTGCCACTCAAAGTCCGTGGTTTAATGAGATTAGCAAACGAAGAAATCAAGGAAGATAATGAGTAAACTCTGGGGTGGTAGATTTCAAAAAGAAACCAATGAATTAACAGATGAGTTTAATGCTTCTATATCTTTTGACCAGGAAATGTATAAAGAAGATATTCAGGGTAGTATTGCCCATGCTACTATGTTGGGTGAACAAGGAATAATTACTCCTGAAGAAGCTCAACTAATATGTGATGGCTTAAAAGAAATTTTAAAAGAAATAGAAGAAGGTTCTATAGAATTGGATCAAAGTCTAGAAGATATTCACATGAATATTGAAAGTCTGTTAACTCAAAAAATTGGTGAAAGTGGAAAGAAATTACATACTGGCAGATCTCGAAATGATCAGGTAGCAACTGATTTTAGACTATATATTCATAATATAAGTAATAAAATTTTAAAAGAATTAAAACAACTCTTAGTACTATTACTTAATAAAGCTGAAAGTTATTTGGAAACATTAATGCCTGGATATACTCATTTGCAAATAGCTCAGCCGGTTACTTATGCTCATTATATTTTATGTTATTATCAAATGTTTTACCGGGATTACAATAGATTTGTTCAAGTAAAAAAAGAATCCTTACGAGAACTTCCACTTGGTGCCGGTGCTTTAGCAGGAACAACTTATCCACTTGATAGAAAATTAGTAGCTGACTTACTGGGTTTTGAAGGAGTTAAAGAAAATTCTATGGATGCTGTTTCCGATAGGGATTATGCTATAGATTTTTTGGAAGCTTGTGCGGTTGTTATGATGCATCTTTCAAGATTCTGTGAAGAAATCATTATATTTAACTCCTCAGAATTTAATTTTATTACATTGGATGATGCTTTTACTACCGGTTCCTCTATTATGCCCCAAAAGAAAAATCCGGATCTTGCTGAATTAATTCGCGGTAAAACAGGAAGAACTTATGGAAATCTAATAGCATTACTCACTACAATGAAAGGTCTTCCTTTAGCTTATAATAAAGATATGCAAGAAGATAAAGAACCAGTTATCGATTCCTATAAAACTGTTCTTAATAGTCTTAAGATTTTCCAAAAGATGTTTGAAACCTTGAAAGTAAATGCTAACCGGGCAAGAGAGGCCATGGAATTCGGTTTTATAAATGCTACTGACGTTGCTGATTATTTAGTTAAGAATGGATTACCTTTTAGAGATGCTCACCGTGTAACTGGTGAAATTGTTATCTATTGCGAAAATAAAAATAAAAAAATCAGTGAATTAAATTTAGATGAGTTATCTCATTTTTCACCAAAATTTAATGAGGATGTTTTTTCAGCTATTAATATAGATAAAATTGTTGAAACCCGTGATTTAATTGGTGGACCTTCTTCGAAGATAAATAAAAAACTAATTGAAAAATATCGGAAGATGATTAAATCCTTAGATTAAAACATCATTTATTTATCCTCCCATTCAAAGAAACC
>CANQNI010000031.1 GCA_947625175.1 uncultured Eubacteriaceae bacterium
AAAATTAAAATAATAACCAATTTAATTATTTAATAAAATTTAAATCTTAATGTTGTAATCTTCATTAATTACTGATTTCCCTGAGCAGCTTGATCTGCTTCTTTACGGGCTGCTTCATCAGCTGCTTCCTGAGCTGCTAGTTCTGCTTCCTGTTGTGCTACAGCAGCATTATATTCCTCTAGAGTTTGTTGGGCTTCATGAATAGCTTTAGCATTTTCTTTTCCAACATATCTAAAGGAGGTCGGATCCGCTTGATGTAAGGTTACATTCTCTTTTCCTTCAGGATAACGTTCTATATAACCATATTTCCATGCATTATCCCTTAGCCATTCATAAGACATAGAATTTTTAAAAGTAGCAGGATCAATAACACCACCGATTCCAAAATTAATGAGTAAACCGGTACTGTGTTCATCTGTTCCAGGAGGACGAACAGTTGTATTAGTTAAGTTAACAGCCTCTTCATAAGAAAAATTATCATTCTCCATAAAGTTTTGAACTTTTGTATTATAAACATCACTAAACGCTTTTACACTGGTATAGGAAGCGTTAATATTTACATCCTCTCCCGAACCTTCCATTTCTTTTTTTAAATGATCTAACAAATCTACTGTATCTTTGGTGGCTCTAGAATCAACTTTCATACCAGGAGCTCCAGTTACAGCAGAAGTTGCTACTTCAAACTCAGCACTTAGTGGCGAAGTTGTATTTACTACCCGAGTCATCCATGTATCATCTTCATCGCTTGCTATGAGGCCGCTCTTGGGAATGGCTTTATTTGACTTAAGAGCAGAATTATATAAAAACCAGAATATAGCTATTAAGGCAGCTGCTATAAATATTCCTAAAATGATTGCTGTTAATTCAAATACGGAAAATCTGGATAAAAATGTTTTCTTCTTTCTTCTTTTCTTTTTTACTCTGGTGCTTTTCTTTTTCGATTTGGTTGTCTTCTTTTTTTTATTGGCTATATTGGAATTTGAAGGAGTATTTCTATTCAAAGTCGCTGATTCTTCAACGATGGTTTCATTATTTAAATCATTTACCGATTGTTCTTCAGCCATATAAATTATATTCTCTCTTAAATTAATTTCTTGAACATTATAACATTAGTTTTTTACTTTAAAAAATCCTAGAAAAGAAAAAAAGCACCCTGCCCGGTGCTTTAATGCGTATATCTTATATTTCTCTTTAGATGTACTCCTTTCTTCAGATTTTTAAAAGAGAATCATATATTTTGCAATATATGAAGTAAAGAACAAATCGTTTTTTCTGTTCCTTGCATTAACGAGGATTTGCAAGTAGAATTATTCATATCATCAAAAAATTAAACAAATTTACTTGCAAATCACAACGTTTGTATTATTATTATAATTGTAGTTAGTTACCTTTTCAATGAAAAAATTAAAATTTTTCAATTTTTTTTGGAATATTTAGTAAATATGTGCATTTTTATCAGAACCTAGAATGAGAAGTAAGAAGTATGAGTAATCTTAGAACAGCAAAACGTTTAAAAGAGATACGCGAAAGCTTAGGTATGGACCGAGACGAGTTGGCCGAAAAATTTGGTGTAACAAAACAGGTCGTTGCTAATATGGAAATCGGCCGAAAAAATATTTATGCAGAGGATTTAATGAGACTTTGTAAAATATTTAATATGACCTGTGAACAGTTCTTTAATGAAGAAATTATTATCAGTAAAAAGTTAACACTTGAAGAAGCTAACCTTATTAATCTTTTTGATAATTTAAGTCCAAGAGCTCAGGAATTCTTAATGGAATTTGCTGAAAATCTAAAATATTATGAGTCCCAGGAAGTAGTCACATTAATACCAATGTTAAATGGAGTAAAACCGCCAGTAATTAAACAAGTAGATTTTTATGACCAGGCTGCTGGAATGGGTTTAGGACAAATTGTAGAAAATCCGGTCCCTAAAAAAATAGATATAGTTTCAGAACAAGTTCCTGATAATACTGATTTTGTCATTCGAGTCTATGGAGACTCAATGGAACCAACCTATCATTCAAATGATCGCTTATTTATTCAAAGTACAAATATCCTGGATGTTGGTGATATTGGTGTCTTTAGTTATAATGGCGAACAGTTGGTTAAAGAATATGGTAAGGGTGAATTAATCTCTCACAATAAAAAGTATGCCCCTATTAAAATAGATGAAAATCTTTATATTCAGGGAAAAGTTCTTGGTAAAGTAGAATAGGAATAAAGTTCTAGACAATTGAATTGTTTAGAACTTTTTATTTTAAAATTAAATTCGTCGGATAAATTATAAAAGAAGATAAAAAAATGGTGCGAGGAATGAGATTTGAACTCACACTGAAAAACCTTTCAACAGGCCCCTCAAACCTGCGCGTCTGCCGATTCCGCCATCCTCGCACACAGTAAACTATATATTACTAGCTTTAGTGGTTCTTGTCAATAGCTTAAGTTAAATTTCTGAGAAATTGAGCTAACGTTTTTTCTAACTGTTCTTCTGTTCCATTATTAAAAATGATTGAATCAGCTTTACTAAGTTTTTCTTTTTCTGAAAGCTGAGCTTGGGTTCTTCTTTGTAATTCTTCATCATTATAACCGTTACGTTCTTTTAGGCGTTGAGCTCTTAGTTCTTCATCGGCTGAAATAAGAAGAATATGATCAACACTTGAATCCTCATTAGCTTCAAATAAGAGAGGACAATCATAAATAATAATATTTTTATCTTTATGCTGATTTAATTGTCTTTCTTTTTCTTCTTTAATTATGGGATGAAGGAGTTTATTCAATTTTTCCAGAGCTTCAGGATTATTAAAGACAGTTTCAGACATCTTGGACCGGTTATATTCCCCATTAGGAAGAAGATACTCATCTCCAAATTCTTCAACTATTCTTTTTAAGCCTTTATTATCTTTCTCACATACTTGATAGGCTATTTTATCAGCATCTATAACAGGTAAATTAAATTTTTCTTTTAAAATGTTTGAACAGGTACTTTTACCGGAACCAATAGTTCCGGTAAGTCCTATAATTATGGGTTTATTTTGCTTCATACCATGAGTAACCTGAATGGGCTTCAACACTTAAAGGAACATCTAAATGAACAGCATTTTCCATCTCCTCAACCAGTAATTCCTTTACTTTTGGAGCATCCTCTTTAGATGAATCAATAATTAATTCATCATGAACCTGAAGAATCAGATTGGCATCCAGTTTTTCTTCTTTAAGTTTTCTAGAAACTTTAATCATAGCCAGTTTAATTATATCAGCAGCTGCTCCTTGAATGGGCATATTTTGTGCCATCCGCTCTCCTGCTTGAACCGTCATTCTATTTCTTGAGTTAATTTCAGGAATATATCTTCTTCTTCCCCAGAAGGTTTCAGAATAACCTTTTTCTTTTGCAGAATTAATACTATTATCCAGATAGTTTTTAATTTTAGGATAAGTATTAAAATAAGTATCGATAAAATCCTGAGCTTCAGAACGAGAAATTCCTAAATCTTTAGCCAAAGTAAAAGCCTGTTTACCATATATTAAACCGAAGTTAATTGTTTTTGCATAACTTCTTTCTTCTGGGGTTACATCTTCTTCCAGTTTATTAAAAACTTTAGCTGCAGTTAACTTATGGACATCCTGATTATCTTTAAAGGCCTGAATTAAACTTTCATCTCCTGATAAAGCAGCTAAAACCCTAAGTTCAATTTGACTATAGTCAGCATCAACAAGTAAGCGGTCAGGCTTAGAGGCAATAAATACCTTTCTAATCTCTCTTCCCATTTCTGTTTTAACCGGAATATTTTGTAAGTTTGGATCAGTTGAAGAAATCCTACCAGTTGAAGTTACAGTCTGTTGGAAAGTAGAATAGATTTTATCTGTTTGAGGATCAACAAAAGTAATTAATCCTTTTCCATATGTTGAATCCAATTTATTTAACTGACGCCATTCTAAAATCATTTCTATAATTGGATTATAGGGTTTTAATTCTTCCAGAACATCAGCACTTGTAGAATAACCGGTTTTAGTCTTTTTAATAACGGGTAACTTTAAATCTTCAAATAAAACTTCAGCTAACTGCTTAGGAGATCCAATATTAAATTTTTTATTAGCTAAAGTATAAATATCCTTTTCCAGTTTCGTTAAGGATACTTCAAATTTTCCGGATAGCTCTTTTAATAACTTAATATCAACTTTAAATCCGGATTCTTCCATTTCAGCTAAAACCGGTTCTAATGAAAGTTCTATATTTTTAAATAAATCTTCCATCCCATCTGCTAAAATCTTTTCTTCTAGAATTGGAGTAATCTTTTTAATAATTTCGCATCCTAAAACTAACCAGTTTCTAAATTTATCAAGACCAATTTCATCAACTGTTTTTCTCCCTCTTCCTTTCCCAAAGAGGTCTACTTCACTAGGATAAACGAGATCCAACCAGCGTTGCGCTAGTGCTGATAAATCATATTGACCATTAGAAGGATCATTTAAATAAGCTGCAATATAAATATCAAAAGTTAAATTAGTTATGGTTGAACCATAACGGTTATATAATTTTTCCAGGTTCTTAAAATTATGACCATAGGCTTTTATCTGATCGGCTTTGGGTAATTCAGAAATTCCTTTAATAAATCTTTCGATTAATTTAGGTTCACCGATAAAATAATAGAGTCCATCAACTTCAACAGCAAAATAGATTGGACCTCCTTCATTCGGAGCATTATAAGGATCGTTTTTCTTCGTATTATCCTGAAAATAATTAATATGATAAATAGCTTTCTGATTTATTTTAAATAAAAGATTCTGAACACTATTAACTGAATCTAAAACAACACTTGAAATACTCGTTTCAGAAGGTTTTACTTCCTCTTCAATAGTATCTGTATTTTTTTCTAATTTGGATAAAATTGAACGAAATCCTAGATCTCTCATAATAGCTTGAGATTCTGGGGTTAATAGTTCGTCAAATTTTAGTTGGTCAAAAGTTAAATCTAAAGGAACTTCACAATCAATAGTTCCTAAATAAAGAGAATTATAAGCGTCATTTTTACCCTGCTCAAGATTCTCTTTCATTTTTCCTTTAAGATCATCAATATTAGCATATAGGCCTTCTAGTGTATGGTACTTCTTAACTAAATCAAGAGCTCTTTTTTCACCAATACCTTTAACCCCAGGAATATTATCACTCTTATCTCCCATTAAAGCTTTTACAGTTTTAAGTTCTTCTGGTGTTACACCGTATTTTTCATCTATATAAGCTTCATTAATATCTGCAAACTGATAACCACTACGAGTGGCTGGAAATAGAACACTTGTTTCAGGCGTAATTAATTGAAAGGAATCACGATCTCCTGTTAATATATAAGTTTTTACTTTTTCTTCTTCTGCTTTATGACTCAATGTTCCAATAATATCATCCGCTTCATATCCCTGTTTTTCAATCACTTCAATGTCCATGGATGTTAAAAGCTCTTTTAAAATTCCTAACTGGACAGCTAAATCTTCAGGCATCTTTTCTCTACCTGCTTTATATTCCTTATAAACTTCATGTCTAAATGTAGGTGAATTATGATCGAATGCAACAGCTAAAAATTTCGGATTATAATCCTCTTTAATCCGCATTAATACATTTAAAAAACCGTATATGGCAGAAGTTGGAACTCCTTTAGGACTGTTCATTGGACGCATTCCATAAAACATTCTATATAAAATTGAGTTTCCATCAATTAAGATACAAGTATTCATTTAAATCTCCATAATAAAAAAACCTCGGAGCAACCGAGGTTAATAATCAAACTTTGTTTAAGGTTACAGGTGCTTGTCCTGTCAGATAAACGGCACGATCATTTGTAGGTGTTAAAACGATTTGAGTTAACTCAGGATTTTCAGTAATAGTATAAGTAAAGACACCAAAATCCTGTTTTAAATTATAACTAGAACCATCATTTGATTCCCCACCAGTGGTTGCACTAAAGGTTATTTTATCACCATCTATTTCATATGAACCAACTCGCGAATAAAATGATCCTGTTCCGTCTGGGGTTTGAGTTCCAGTAGTAAAAGTGAAACCACTAACGTTATCAATTTTAACTCTAATAATTGAAGCATTTCCATCTGCTAGAGGTGTAGAAGATTCCCAAGTACCAGTTATATTATTCATGAAATTCTGGGTTTCTTCCGGGATATTATTCTGAAGTCCGGTTGTTTTATTAGTTTGAGCGGAATCAGAACTATTTGAAGAGTTTTTATCGGAAGATGTTCCATTATCTTTTTTCTCTTCTGTTTGGGCCGCCTGATTACTATCTTTGTTATCAGAACTTCCACCAGCTGAATTAGAATCAGAAGCACAGCCAACTACACAAATGGATAAAACAATTAATAAAGCCAATATATTAATAAATTTTTTCATCTAAATTTGTCTCCTTGATGCTAGTTAACTTTAACACTAACTAATTCTAAATGACTTAAATTGAATTTACTTAAAAAAATTTAAAGTAGAAAAAAATACATTAAAAAAACCGCTTTATTCAAGCGGTCGTTTTCGAAAAAATTATGGCATGAGCATTTCGTTTAAAACGAATTATTCATATTTAAAGTAGCAAACTTATTATAACAGAATTAAATTATATTTAAACCTCTTTAAAAATGTAATCGAAATCAAAATAGATTTATATAATTAAATTAATTAATTTTTATTAGTGATAATAATAAATATTTTATTTTAAGCGTTTATCTTTTCAAGAAAAAATTGAAGTTATGAGAAATAAAAATGGTGGAGATAAGGAGATTCGAACTCCTGACCTTCTGAATGCCATTCAGACGCGCTCCCAACTGCGCCATACCCCCACACAGGAATATTATTTTAAACCTAATTAACGTAAAAGTCAATAATTTAATCAATTATTGGTATATATTCAGGGTTATCTCGGGCTTCAAAACACAAATCAATTAAAAACTTATTAGTTCTACCTTCTGATAGAGGAGGGAGTTCATATCGATTAAAGAAGCGCGCTTCGGAAGTTTCAGTATTATCTTTAAAATGGTAACCTTTAAAATCACAAAGCATAACTGTCTTATATATTGCATAGGGTAATGGAGCTGTTGTATTACTAACCCAGTCTAAAACACAAACTAATTTAGTTGGTTCTACCATAGCACCAGCCTCTTCCATACATTCTTTCTTAATATTTTCTCTAATCGAGAGTCCAATGTCACACCAGCCGCCCGGCATAGCCCAGCGGTTGTCTTTCTTTTCTTTAACTAAGAGAATATCATCTTCTACTAGAACTGCTCCACGAACATCATTTTTTGGCGTTTGGTATCCTTTTTCAAAACAAAAGAGTTCCTTTATTTTTTCTGGTGTTTCATCGGTATATTCTTGCATTATTTCAACAGAAAGATCTCTTAACTGCTGGTATCTATCCAGTTCATATTTATCTTTAGTGTAACTTAATCCCTGTTGGGCCAAAGATTGAATTCGTTTAGCCCAATTAAGCCAGTTAGGTTCATGGTCTTTGTCCATTTAAAGCTCCTTCACTAAATTTATCAAGAGTCGTATGTTTTATATGAATAAAGGTTATAAGTAAGTAAACTAAACTAACACATTCAGCAATAACAAAACTGTACCAGTTTAAATCTAAACCACCGATAATACTTAAAATATAAGCTGAAGGTAAAAGAATAACTATTTGTCTTAAAATAGAAGCTATCATAGAAATATAAGCTTTACCCATTGCCTGGAACGAATTTGAAATAATAATACAAATTCCAGCCACTGGAAAACTATAAGAGATAGTTCTAAGACAAACACGTCCAATACTTATCATGCTGTCTGAAGCATCAAAAATTTTTAATATTGTTTCAGGAAAGAAATTAAATAATAATAAGCCTATAAACATTATCGTTACAGCAATTATTATTCCATATTTTAAAGTTTCCATAAAACGTTTTTCACTTTGAGCTCCATAATTATATCCAAAGATCGGCATAGCTCCCTGAGCTAATCCAAAAACCGGCATAAAAATAAAAGATTGAATTTTAAAATAAATTCCAAAAACAGCTAAAGCAGTAGTTCCGAAATTAGCTAAGAGTAAGTTATAGCCTGATAACATAACAGATCCAATTCCTTGCATTACGGCACTAGGTAACCCAACTGAGATTATTTCCTTTAAAATGTTCCATTTGAATTTGAATTGCTTTAAATTTAATTTAAGGACATTTTTCTTTCTAAAGAAAACAATACCCATAACATAAATCATAGCTAGAATCTGACCTATAACTGTTGCAATAGCAGCCCCATTGACTCCTAATTTTGGTAGTCCAAAATAACCAAAGATAAAGAATGGATCTAATATAATATTGGTTATAGCCCCTATTAATTGACCAATCATTGGTTGAATCATATTACCTGAGCCTTGCATAATGGCAAATCCAGCCTGACAAATAACTCCACCAAAAGCTAAATAAGTTACAATTTCAGCATAACCTGTTGCCATAGTTAAAGTTGGTCCTGGATCAGAAAAGAGCTGTAAAAATGGACGAACAAATAAGAAAGTAAATATAACTAATAATATTGAAATAATGACGCTCAGTAAAAGTCCATGTTCAGCAATAAATACAGCATCTCCAATTCTTCTTTGACCAAGTTTTCGGGATATTCCAGAATTTATTCCAACTCCCATACCAACTGACAATGCTACAACTAACATTTGAATTGGGAAAGCTAAAGAAACAGCTGCTAAAGCTTCTTCGCCTATTCTTGAAACATAAATTGAATCAACAACATTGTAGCAAGCTTGAACAATCATTGATATCATCGCAGGAAACGACATTGATAATAACAATTTTAGAATAGGTTCTGTTCCCATTCGAGTTTCTCGGTCTCGTACTAGTTTAGAAACAAAATAATTTTTTTATTAATAATTAAGAATAATCATAAATTTCTAAGATTTCTCTAAGATAAATCAAATATTTATGTCTTTTTTAAGTAAACCATGGTATAATACCTAAAACTTAGAAAATTATTAGAAAATACTTATTGATTCCTTTGAAAACTAGAAAGGGGTTAAAATGTCTTATTTCGATATTATATTTAATTTATTATTAATTCTGGGATTACCAATATTCATATATTACTTTTATTTTACAATGGTATCTATTTTGGGTTTCAGAAAGTATGAAGAATACCCGGAAGCTAAAAAAAATAATAGAATTGCAGCCGTTATTGCAGCTAGAAATGAAGAAAAGGTAATTGGTTATTTAATAGATTCAATCAAAAAGTCCAATTATCCTAATGATCTACTTGATGTTTGGGTTATTCCTAATAACTGTACAGATCAGACTGAACAGGTTGCTATTAATCATAATGCTCTAGTTTATAATCCGAGAATTCAGGTTAAATCTAAGGGAGATGCCTTAAAGGATTTCTTTAATTTCATTCTTAAAAATAATGATATTTATGATGCCTTTTGTGTTTTTGATGCAGATAACCTGGTAGATAAGAATTTCTTTCTAGAAATGAATAAAGTTATTGAAGATGGATATCTGGTTGCCCAAGGTTATCGTGAAAGTAAGAATCCAAGGGATTCTTGGATTTCTGGTAGTCAATCAATTTTTTACTGGGTTCAAAATCGTTTTCTTAATGGTTCGAGAAGAGCTTTTCATATGTCTGCCATTTTAAACGGAACTGGATTCATGGTGACTAGTAAATTATTAAAGGAAATAGGCTTTAATACATTTACAATGACAGAAGATATTGAATTCTCAACTCAGTGTATTTTAAGAAATCATAGAATAGCTTTTGTTGCAAAATCGATTGTATATGATGAACATCCTGTTGACTTTGACGTTTCATGGAATCAGCGTAAGAGATGGTCTACTGGAATAATTCAAGTTCTGTATAATTATTCTGGTGAAATCTTTAAAAAGTTAATTAAAACTAAACAATGGATTTACTTTGATCTATTAGTTTATTTAATAACACCATATGTCCAAGTAATTTCTTTTGCTTATACAATTGCTTCAATTTTAGTTTATATATTAATTTCGATCGGTTCCGGTTATATTATTACTCCAGTCACTTTAGCAATCTGGTTTAATATTATTTCAATTATAACCACCTTCTTAAGTGCTTTTATTAGTGTTAAAGTTGAACACCATAAAGTTAAATGCTGTTTAACTAAAACCTATTTTGCTTTCTGGTGGTTTATAACATCTTGGACTTTTATTAATATAGAAGTTTTCTTTAATCCAATAACAAACTGGGAACCTATTAAACACGAAAAATCTGTTAGTCTTAATGACTTAGAACTCCAAAAAGAATATTAAAAGAAACAGATAACTATTTATTTACCTAATGAAGTAGTTATCTGTTTTTTATTTCTCTTTTTTCTGATTTTCCCTTTGATTCATTTTTTTAATAATTTAATCAATGGAATAAATTAAATTCTGATTAAAGATCCTAATATTTGAATATTTAGATTAATAAAATGAATTTAATAACCTACTTATTTGAGTTTAATTAACAAAACTTTGTACTTTTATTAGCAAAATTTTGTTTTAATACGATGCTTAAACAATACTATTAATAAAAAATAAACAATTTACTTTAATAAATTTAATTTTATTCATAAATGATATTTACTGAACATAATTAAATTAATCAACATTAAAATAGAATGAAATTTTAACTTTAATTAATGGTATAGTTATGAATTTGTTTTATTGAAATAATTTTTGATATTCAGTTCCCCAGGAATTAAGAGCATCCAAAACTGGTTTCAAACTATACCCAGTTTCTGTTAAGGTATATTCAACTTTTGGAGGAACTTCAGCATAAACTTTTCTTGAAACAAGACCATCTTCTTCCATTGATCTTAGATTCGAAGTTAAAACTTTTTGTGAAATTGTTCCTATTGATTTTTTTAATTCACCAAAACGTTTGGTTCCATTCAGTAAATCCCGAATAATTAAAACTTTCCAACGATTACTAATTAACATTAAAGTGGTTTCAACCGGACATGCTGGTAATTCTTTATTCACTTATTTTCCTTTAGTTTCTTTTTGGTTACTATAGCACAAAAAAGTGCATACTTTACAGAAAATCTCTATAGAATTAAGATAAAGTTAGATAATCAAGGAGGAATAATATGAAAATTGCAATAATTGGTGCTAATGGAAAAGAAGGAAAACTTTTAGTAAAGGAAGCTCTAAAAAGAGATCAGGATGTTACAGCTGTAGTCAGAAATGAAAATCAAACAGAAGCAGAAAAAGTAATTCAAAAAGATTTATTTGATTTAACCAAAGAGGATTTAGAAAGTTTTGATATTATTATTGATAGTTTTGGTGCGTGGACTCCAGATACTTTACCTCTTCACATTTCTTCACTAAATATCTTAGCGATATTTTAAGTGGATCAGATAAGAGATTGTTAGTTGTTGGTGGTGCTGGAAGTTTATATCTTGATAAAGAACATACAAAACAGTTAATGAATGATGATAGTTTTCCGGAAGCTTTTAAACCTCTTGCTTTAAATATGGGGAAAGCACTCGATGAACTAAGAAAAAGAAATGATGTTAATTGGACTTATTTATCTCCAGCTGCAGATTTCCAAGCTGATGGTAAGGAAACTGGTAATTATATTCTAGGTGGAGAAGAAATGATAACTAATTCCAATGGAGAGAGCAAAATAAGCTATAAAGATTATGCTATAGCAATGATGGATGAAGCTTTAAATGGTAATCATATAAAAGAAAGAATCTCTGTTATAGCTGAATAATTAACTATATATGGATTACGAAAAATATTTAAAATTAATTAAAAATGATTTTCATTCTGTTGTAGTAGCTTCTAGTGATGAAAATGGAAATCCCATTACTTGTGTTATTGATATGATGTTAGCTGATAGTAATGGTTTATATTTTCTTACAGCCAAGGGAAAAGATTTCTATAAGCGCATTAAAGAAAATCCTAATATCTCTTTGACTGGTTTTAAAGGAAAGGATACTTTATCGAGTCAATCAATTACGCTCAAAGGTGAGGTTAAAGAGATCGGAAAGAAATTTTTAGATGAAATTTTCACTGAAAACCCTTATATGAATGAGATTTATCCAACAGAAGAAAGTAAAAGAGCTCTTTCAGTTTTTCAAATCCATAAAGGTTCAGGTGAATATTTTGATCTTAGTTCAAAACCAATTTTTAGAGAATCTTTTTCCTTTGGAAATATAATTGGTTTTAATTCAATTTATTTTATTAAAGAGAACTGTATTGGTTGTGGTGAATGTCTTTTGGTTTGTCCACAAAATTGTATTTCTTCTAAGAAAATTCCATACAAGATAGAACAAGAACATTGCTTACATTGTGGTAACTGTAAAGAAGTTTGCCCGGTTAGAGCAGTGGTCAAGATTAAAAATGAATCAAATTAATCGTCTAAACTTTTTATTAAATTATCTTTTAAATGAATCGGAAGATCTAAAAAATTTAAAAATTCCAAAAGAATTTCAAAATCAAAAGAAACTTTTAAGATCTTTAATGAATATTAGAGAACCAAAACCTGTTTCTAAGGAATTTTTAAAAATTCAAGATGAGTATCTAAAACAGGAAAGTTTGGATAAAGGAATTGTTGAACTTTCTGATTTAAATGAAATTGAACCTGGTATTTAT
>CANQNI010000032.1 GCA_947625175.1 uncultured Eubacteriaceae bacterium
TTTAGATGTTGCGGTGGCCATGGCTGGTGGAGAATACTATATAACAATGCCTGAGGTGGTCGAAGTTGAACTAATAGGAGAATTAAGAGAAGGTGTTTCTTCTAAAGATATTATTCTAGAAGTTTTAAGACAATGTTCTGTTAAAGGTGGGGTTAATAAAGTTTTTGAATATACTGGTGAAGGAGTAAAAACTTTAACTGTTCCAGAAAGAGCTACCATAACTAATATGGGAGCAGAACTTGGAGCTACAACATCTATTTTCCCTTCTGATGAAAAGACCCGCGAATTTTTAAAAGCACAGGGAAGAGAGGAAGATTTTGTCGAACTTAGTGCTGATGAAGGTGCTCGATATGATCAGAAGATAACAGTAAACCTTTCTGAACTTGAACCACTTACCGCTTGTCCACATAGTCCTGATGCTGTTAAGAAAGTAAAGGACTTGGAAGGATTAAAGATTGACCAGGTTGCTATTGGAAGTTGTACAAATTCATCTTATTTAGATATGATGAAAGTAGCATCTATATTAAAAGGAAACAGAGTAGCGGATAATGTTGAACTGGTTATTGCTCCAGGATCAAGACAAGTTTTGACTATGTTGGCTCAAAACGGTGCTTTAGCTGACATGATAGATAGTGGAGCTAGAATTCTAGAATCTGGTTGCGGACCATGTATTGGCATGGGACAATCACCAAATTCGGGTGGAGTTTCACTCAGGACTTTTAATAGAAACTTTAAAGGGCGTTCAGGAACAACTGATGCTGATATTTATCTAGTTAGCCCGGAAACTGCTGCTATTTCTGCTTTAGAGGGCGTTTTAACTGACCCATTTGGTAAAATTGATCTACCCGAAATTAAAATGCCTGAAGAATTCCACATAAATAATAATGGAGAGATTATACCGGCAGAGGATAGTAGCAATGTTGAAGTTATTAAAGGACCTAATATTAAACCGTTCCCATTAGCCAAAGATATGGAAGAAACATTAACGGGAGAGGCTTTAATTAAAGTAGAGGATAATATTACAACAGACCATATTATGCCATCCCATGCTGGTCTACTTCCATATCGGTCAAATATTCCTTATCTCGCTGATTATTGTCTAACCCCATGTGATCCGGATTTTCCAGCAAGAGCTAAAGAAGCTGGTGGAGGATTTATAGTGGGTGGTTCTAATTACGGTCAGGGATCTTCAAGAGAACATGCTGCTCTCGCTCCAGTTTATCTGGGAATAAGAGGGGTTTTAGCAAAATCTTTTGCCCGAATTCATCAGAATAATCTTATAAATAATGGAATTCTCCCAATGGTCTTTATTAATGAAAATGATTATGATGATATCTCTCAGGGAGATGAACTTATTATTGAAGATACTTTTGATGGAATTGATAATGGTGAATTAGAAGTTAAAAATAGAAATACAGGTAAATCATACAAGGTGAAGATTGATGCTTCCGAAAGACAAAAACAGATGTTAAAGTCTGGAGGACTCATTAATCAAATGAGAAAAGAACAAACTGCTTAATTACGATCCCTTTCGGGATCTTTTTTTATTTAAATTAATATACTGAATAAAATAATATCTGACTAAATAATCCGGCGAATTTGACCAACGAGCAATTATTAGAAATCGATTCCAGAACGACCGTTTTTAATTTTATCCGAGAATAGATTAATATCTGTTAAAATTTTAAATATTTATTAAGAAATTATAAATATTAAATTATTAATTCTATATTTAAAAGTAATTTATTTAAAAAAATTTTAAGTAATTTAGAATTTGTAAAGAAATTATGTTGAAATTGTATTAATATTCAAATACAATTTTAGTTAACTTAAAAATGGAAAGTAACCAATGAAAAAAATAGCATTCTTATTCTTGATATTAACTTTCCTGCTAATTTCACCTGTTTGGGCTGAGGATAATGTTCATATAAAATATTCACCGCATATTGAGAATAAGGGGTGGATGGATTATGTTTATGATGGTGAGACAGCTGGAACTACAGGTTCTAATCTAAGATGTGAAGCTTTAAAGATTTTTGTAGTTAATGATAAAGGTGATCCTTTAACAAATCTTGGAATAAAATATAGAAGTCATATTCAGGATTACGGATGGCAGAACTATGTAACTAATGGACAAACCAGCGGAACAACTCAACAACAGAAGAAGATAGAAGCAGTTCAGTTATCCCTTTTTGGGGACTTATCAGGTCAATACGATATTTATTATCGAAGTCATATTGAAAATTATGGTTGGCTCTCCTGGGCTAAAAATGGAGATCCTTCAGGTAGTGAAGGTTATAATTATCGTCTTGAAGCTATACAGATTAAAGTTTTACCAAAGAGCGCTTCGGAGACTCCTGAAATTAAAGATGATGCTTTTAAATCTCATTATGGAGTCGGTGATTTAAGATATCGATCTCATATTCAGAATATCGGCTGGAGTGATTATGTCTCGGATGGGGAGGTTAGTGGAACAACCGGAAAAAACTTAAAATTAGAAGCCTTAACAATCTCACCAAGACCGGGATTACCAGAAGGAGATATTGAATGTTCAGCTCATATCCAAAACATTGGTTGGTCAGATTATCAAAGTTGTAATCATGATATTGGAACTACAGGAAAAAATCTAAGAATTGAAGCTCTAAAGATCCGCTTAACCGGAGACCTAAGTAAAACTTACGATATTTTTTATCAGGTTCATGTTGAAGATTATGGTTGGTGTGATCCTGTCAGTAATAACGAAATAGCTGGAACTACAGGCGAATGCAAAAAAATAGAAGCAATACGAATTGAACTTCTTAAAAAAGGTTCTGGGGAAAAATTTGATCCAGTTATTGATCCATCGAAATGTTCCCATCCAAACACAGTTATAAAAAATAACATTAACCCATCTTGTATAGCAGAAGGATACACTGGAGATACTTATTGTACGGTTTGTTATACTCAGGTTGCTTCAGGAACAATAATTCCAAAGATTGACCATAGTTACCAGGAAATTCCAATTACTTTAGCTTCTAAAGCTGGACCAGGTGTTTCACGTTTTATTTGTCAGGTCTGTAACTTTAGTATTGATAAACCAGTTGATTATAATCCTACACCTGAACAAGTTTACAGGGATATTATAGCTCTTAAATTACAGTATCCTGAAGATATGCCCTGGACCAATGATAATAAATACACAAGTACAGCGTTAAATCAGATTGGAAGTGGTTGTCACGCTTTTGCCTTACTTTGTTCAGATGCCGCTTTTGGTTATTTACCTGGAAGAAAACATTACGATGTTACGAAACTTAAAGTAGGAGATTTAGTTAGAATTCATAATGATAACCATACTGCTGTAATTTTAGAGATAAAACCAAACAGTGTCATTATAACTGAAGGAAATTATAATGCAGACATTCATTGGGGAAGAGAAATTCAAAGAAAAGATTTAGATCCGGATATTTCTTATATAATCACCAGATATCCCGAATAATTAAAGTGCAATAGTGTATTAACTACTGCACTTTTTTTGATTCTTTTCGTCGATTATTTTCATCTATAGAATACCGTTGTGTTAAATTTTCAACTTTATTTTCTAGTTGAGAAAGTTTTACATTTAAATGAAATAATCTGATAATTAAAATAAAAATTATTCCAAGAAAAACAAAGTTAACTGGTGCTTGTACACCAAATATCTTAGCTCCAAAATTCACAATTTGGGGAAAAAGTCCCATTAAAATTAGAATTGCTGAAAAGAAAAACCAGAAGGAGGCTTCTTCAATCTTGAGTTGAGATTTTCTAATCTGGACTAGAACATAAATTGAGGTCAAAATTGACATTACAATTAAAACGATACGTAATGTAACCGACATATTTATTCCTTTGATCTAAAGAATTGAACAAGAAAGATAGAGACAAACATATTAGTCATATATCTGGCTGACCGCGTCAGATTTAAATAGGATTCTCCTGCAACTCTCTCATGCATTTCTACCTGAACTTCAGAAACTTTAGCACCACATGAAACCAAATAAGAAATAGTATCTGGTTCCGGTCCATAATTAATATTTTGAGCGATTTTTTCAATCATTTTCCGGTTAAATAAACGCATTCCAGAGGTCGGATCTTTAATTTTTTTACCAGTGGTCATTTTTATTGCCATTGTTATCATCCGACTTCCTAACATTCGTAATGAAAAAGGTTTCTTTTTAGTTGCAAATCTTGATCCAATTACTATATCACTATTAGTTTCAATCATGCTCTCTATCATTGGCTGAATATAGCTTGCTTCATGTTGTCCATCTCCATCATACTGAATAACTGCATCATAGCCATTTTCATAAGCATATCGAACACCAGCCTGAAAAGCTCCAGCAAGACCCAGATTTATTGGTAGATCCAAGTAATTATAATTATTTCTTTCACATATTTCTGCTGTATTATCTTTAGATCCATCATTGACAATAATATAATCAAACTGATTATAGTTATCTATTAAATTATTAACAACCCGTTCTATATTTTGAGCTTCATTATAAGCAGGTATAACTATTAATGTTTTCAAAATAACTCCATCAGGAATTGGTCTTCTGTGTCCAGTTCCAGGAATCTTGACACATCTCTTCTAAAGAATGAACTGCTTGCCAGTCAAGAATTTCGAGTGCTTTCTTTGGATCCGCATAACATTCCGCTACGTCCCCTTCTCTTCTAGGAGTAAATTCATAAGGAATCTTAATATTATTGGCTTTTTCAAAAGCATTAACAATATCTAGAACACTATAACCTGTTCCAGTTCCAAGATTAAAGACACTAACTCCCTTCTGATCTTGTGCATATTCTAAAGCTTTTAGGTGTCCTGAAGATAAATCTAAAATATGTATATAATCGCGGACCCCTGTTCCATCTTTAGTAGGATAATCATTCCCAAATACTGAAAGATGATCTCTTTTTCCTTTAGCGACATCACAAATATAAGGCATTAGATTATTGGGAATTCCGTTTGGTTTTTCCCCAATAAGTCCTGATTTATGAGCTCCAACCGGATTAAAGTATCTTAGTAAAATAACTGAAAGATCTTCATTAGCTTTAGCTGCATCTGTTAAGATCTGTTCACCCATTAGTTTGGTCCATCCATAAGGATTGGTACAGGAAGTTGGCATATCTTCAGTAAGAGGAACAGTTTCAGGAACTCCATAAACTGTAGCAGAAGAACTGAATACTATTTTATTAACACCAAATTCTTCCATTATTTTGAGAAGATTTAATGTCGCATTCAAATTATTACTATAATATTTTAAAGGTAATTCTACTGATTCACCAACTGCTTTTAAACCGGCTAAATGAATAACGCTATCGATTTGGTTTTCTTTAAATAGTTGTCTTAAATCCTCTTCATTGGTAACGTCTATTTCATATAAAATTGGTCTAACTCCGGTAATCTCTTCAATTCGGTCTATTACTTCAGGACTACTGTTATCAAAATTATCAGCAATTACTACGTTGTATCCTGAATCTATTAAATCAACTGCGATATGCGAGCCTATATATCCAGCTCCACCAGTTAATAATACAGTTTCTTTTTCAGGCATTACTAACCTCTAAATTAATATTATCGATATTATTTTAATCGAAAATTAAATAATATTCTTTAAAATAATAATAAAAAAGATAGAAAGCAAAGCTATCTATCTTTTTGGAATTAAGATCTCATTAAACCATCAACTGATAAAATAACACCCGTAATATAACTTGCTTTATCACTTGCCAGAAACAATACAGCATTGGCAATATCTTCTGGTTCTCCTATTCGGTGAATAGGTATCTGATTAATAAGCGGTTCAATCATTTCATCTGGTAAATTAGCTACCATATCAGTTTTAGTAATTCCAGGAGCTACAGCATTAACGCGGATTCCTTTAGGAGCTAACTCTCTTGCTAAAGAAATAGTTAGACCATTTACTGCAAATTTACTAGTTGGATAGGCCACTCCACCAGGTTGTCCATAGATACTAACCATAGAGCTTGTATTAATAATTACTCCGTTACCACGTTCTATCATTTTATCTATTACGGCTCTAGTACAGTTAAATACAGCATTAACATTTAAATCTATTACTTTTTGAAATAATTCTAAAGTATAATCAGTAAACGGAGTTGATTCTGATATACCGGCATTATTAATTAGAATGTCAATTGGTCCCATTTCATCATTTATCTGATCAAAAGCTTTCTTAACTTCATCATAGTCAGTTAATCTTGGATGAATTCCACGAACAGGATAATCAGGATTTAATTCGTTTAATTCTTTTAGCGCTTTATCAACAGTTTCCTGTCTAGAACCGCACAGAACAACTTTAGCTCCTTCTTTTAAGAAAGATTCAACAATTGAAAATCCAATACCGCGAGTTCCACCTGTTACAACTACAACTTTATCTTTGAACATTTTTTCCTCATTAATCGTTTTCTTTTTGAATATTATAACGAAAAATTCTAGCTATTCCAAAAAGTCCATTATTTACTGATAATTTTTCGATATCTATTAAATAAAAGATTTAAAAGTTCATATTTATCGTTGACTGATTTTTTAAAATGATAAGCTTTTAAAACAGCCTTATCATTTTTCTTATGAACTTCTTTTAAATCTTCAGGCATTTTATTCGGTTTATAAAGATTATTAAAATCTATATCTTTATACTTATACCTGGTATTAAGTATTTCCTGAGCAGTTTTTTCGATTCTCTTAATTTCCATTTCATTGGGTTCTGGCCATGGAAAATTATTATAAACGATTTTCTTAGAGTATCTAAGAGCATTTCCAAGGCGTCCACAAACAAAATTTAACCAGATCATATGCAAATTAGAATTTAAAACTCCAAAATGATAAAGGGTCATATCTGGAACTATTAAAAGTGAATCTCCTGCTAAATTTTCAGGTGATAAATAGGCTATCGGAAGATAATCTCTATTACTGGAAGAAACTCTTGGGATAGCCAGATAATTAGAATCCGGAATATTTTCAACATGAAAGTGGGTAGGACTTTGAGCTAATTTTCTAGTTCCTTTTGATTTACTTTGAAGTCTAAAATTTTTAACATTCTCTATTCTTTTATTGACTAGGGTTAAATGTTTATATTCTTCTTCAGATGAATCACCCAACCAGAGACAATATCTGGGATTATTATGAGTTAATTCAGAGGCCCCATAAAAAGGCTTAAAGAATTTTTTGCTTTCTGGTTCTTTTTGAATAAAATCTTGATACTCTTCAAATTTAAATAAATAATTTCCATTATCTATAGGTTTATTTCCAATACCCATATCAGGAACTGAACATATTGGTTTTTCACGACTTTCAGCATATATCTCAGGACCGTCTAAAAGATAACCGTTTATATGTTTAGCTTTAATAATTGTATTATTATTAAGATAAATATAATGATCCTTGATCTCTTTGTGCTCTCTAAAACCTATAATAACAACAAAGACCTGAGCAGAAAAAGAAGTATCCTGATTCCATTTAAAGGACTGATAGGCAAAGTCTATTATCATTCCTTCTTTAATTAAAGGTTTAAACAAATTAGCAGCTGACATTCCCTCTGTTATGGAACTCGTTGATACAAATGCTGCTTCAATATTAGTTCCTTTCATATAGTCCAGAGATTTTTTATACCAGCCGGAGACATAATCCAGATTTCCTAAATGCTTCCATTTTTTTCCAAAAACATTCATTAGATCATTCTTCTGTTCAGAACTCATTAATCTGGCCCCTAAGAAGGGAGGATTTCCTAATATATAATTCAAATCGTAATTTTTAATAAGATTATTCCAGTTGATTTGTAAGGCATTACTTTCTATTATATTTGTATTTTTATAGGGAAAAATAATTTTATAGTTAATTTTTTTATTATATTGAAGTTGAGCAATTAAAAGAGCTACTTTAGAAATTAGAGCTGCACTTTCGTTTATTTCTATTCCATAAAACTGATCTATTGAAACATAAGATTTAAAAATATCAATTTGGAGCTCTTGTAAATAATCTAGAATTTTAGCTTCAAGATTTTTTAAAGCTTCATAAGTAACAACTAAAAAATTACCTACGCCACAAGCTGGATCAAGAAAAGTTAAGTTAGAAATTTTTTTCTGAAATTTCTTAATTCGTTGTGGGATGCCCTTATTAAGTTTTAAAATATGTTCAAATTCTTTATTTAACTTATCTAGGAACAATGGTTTAATTACTTTTAAAATATTTTCTTTTGAAGTAAAGTACATCCCATTATTATGTTTATCTTCGATATTAATTAAGGATTCGAAAAGATTACAGAATTGCAGAGCATTTAACTTATTCCATGAATAATCTAATACTGATGAACTCTTTAGATATTGGAGAAAATCTACGCTCAATTTTGGAAATTCTTTTTGATGCGAGTATGGTTCGCCGATGATAGGAATACCAAACATTAACTGAGAAGATTGCTCATCAGTCGGAATAATCAATAGATTAAAATAATTAGTTAATATTTTTATTAATTCTTCAGGACTTTGAGTTTCTTTTATTTTTAAAATAAAATCTTCAAAAGGAACAATAAGCTTATCAGATCCTAAATAGAGAAAGAAATAGAGTTTAACAAGAAAAATTAAAACTTTATCTTTATCTTTATTATTTTCTATCAATAATTCATATAATTGTTGAAGGTAAACTTCAGGTTTTTCCAGATTTGTATTGATCATTTTTTAATTAATTTAAAGAAATTAAATGGATTATATCCTTAAAAGGGAATTATTAAGATTCCTAATTAAATAAGATCGTATGTAAGCTAACATATTTATTATAACTTAAATCGGTTCTTAAATTTTAAGATTTAATAATCCGGTTGTTAAGAAACTATTTAAAATTATAATTAAAGTATGATAGATAATATTAAAACAGTTACTTTAAAGAATAAGTTGGGAACAGAAATAAAGATTTCTAATTATGGTGGAATTATTCAAGAATTCAATGTTGATGGTATTAATATAGTTCGCTCTAAGGATAATATTAAAGATTATAAAAATGGGAAGGCCTATATGGGTGCTTTGATTGGTAGAGTTGCTAATAGAATAGGAGAGGGAAAGTTTAAAATCAATAATAAAGAATTCCAAATTCCTATTAATAATGGTCCAAATACTAATCATGGTGGATTAGAAGGATTTGATTCTAAGGTCTGGGATATTAAATTATATGAACCAGATACATTAGTTTTAGAATATTTGAGTAAAGATGGTGAAGAAGGTTTCCCGGGAAATTTAATAACAACAGCAACTTTTAAATTAACTGATAAAAATGAACTTATACTTGATTTGGAAGCTAAAACTGATCAACTTACTCCAGTTAATTTAACATCTCATTCATATTTTAATTTAAATGGTCAAGGAGATATTAAAAATCATTTACTCAAAGTTAATAGTGAACAAATAACTTCTTCAGATAAAGATTTACTCCCAACTGGCGATATCGAAGTAATAACAAATTCTCCACTTGATTTTCGAGAATTTAAACCAATTGAAAAAGCTTTAGTTGAAACTGAAAACATTAATATTAAAAACGCTAAAGGATTAGATCATAATTATATATTTAAAGATCACATAGATAATCAATTAAATGAAATGGCAGAATTAAGAGGAGATAAATTATATCTAAAAATCTATTCTGATCAACCTGGTTTACAGGTTTACACTGGAAATTATCTAGATGAAGAAGGAGCAAATGGTGAATACTATACAAATTATACTGGAGTAGCCTTAGAACCTCAGAACTGGCCGGATAGTATAAATCATATTGAGTTTCCAAATTCTCTTCTTAAACCTGAAGAAAAATATAAAACTAGAATAATTTATGAGGTTGGAAAAATATGAAGAAATTAATCCTAGTATTTATAATGGTTCTCTTAATAACAGGATGTTCAAATAATTCAAATTCTTCATCTGAAAGCAATAAAGCTATTAATTTAGACGGAACATATGAAGAGGTACAAGAAAGTGATACTTCTACTTATAAAACAATTGCGACAATTGAAGGAAATAAAATAACCATTTTAATTACTTTAAGTTCAGATACTTTAAATATGGAAGAAACGTTTTGGATAGGTAGTGTTGAAGAACCTAAAAATAGTTCAGAACCATATACCTGGATTTCACAAAGAGATCAATCAGCTATTGAAAAAGCTGAAAATCCACTTCCTCCTGAATCTGAAAGCATTGAATTTACCTATGAGAATGATCAGTTAAAGTACAGTTTTTCAAATGGTGGTAATCAGGGAGATATGGAAATGATATTAAACAAAGTGAAATAAAATAACCGAGAATTCCATCGTCGGGATTCTCGGTTATTTTTTTAATAGGGTAAGGGAATTCTTTTACAAAGTTCAAGAACTTCCTCTTTAACTTTCGGAATATTATTTTCATCAATATAAACTCGATAGATCCAATCAGCTAGAGTTTTCATTTCGGGTTCTTTTAAACCTCTAGTAGTTACGGCAGGGGTTCCTAGTCTTAATCCACTTGTTTGACTGATTGGTCGTTTATCACCAGTAACACTATTTTTATTAGTAGTGATATTAGCTAAGTCTAATCTGTGTTCCAATTCTTTTCCTGACATTTCATCTTCTCTTAAATCAATTAAAATAAGATGATTATCAGTACCATCTGTCATTAACTTAAACCCTTTTTCTTTTAATGCATCAGCTAATGCTTGGGCATTCAAAACTATTTGTTTTTGATATTCTTTGAATTCATTAGACATAGCTTCTTTTAAACAAACAGCTTTAGAAGCAATAGCGTGCATGAAAGGACCTCCTTGGATTCCAGGAAAAGCAGCTTTATTAAAATTATATTTTTGATTATTTTCTTCACTGCTCAAAATCATCCCTCCACGAGGACCTCTTAAAGTTTTATGAGTTGTTGTAGTAACAACATCAGCATAGGGAAGAGGAGACTGATGATATCCTGTAGCAACAAGTCCAGCTATATGAGCCATATCTACCATTAAAAGAGCTCCAACTTCATCAGCTATTTCTCTAAAACGTTTAAAATCTATTTCTCGAGGATAGGCACTTGCTCCAGCTATTATTAATTTTGGTTTTACTTTTTTAGCAATTTCTAAAACATTATCGTAATCAATATAACCGTCCTCTGTTAATCCATAAGAATAAACTTCATAGTGATTTCCTGAGATATTAGCTTTAGAACCATGAGTTAGATGACCACCTTCATTAAGTCCCATAGATAAAATCTTATCTCCTGGCTTTAACAGAGCATAATAAACTATCTGGTTAGCCTGAGAACCAGAGTGCGGTTGAACGTTGGCATACGTACAATTGAATAATTTTTTTGCTCTATCACGGGCTATTTCTTCTGCTTGATCTACGAATTCACATCCACCATAATAACGATGACCAGGATAACCTTCAGCATATTTATTATTCATTACAGAACCTAAAGCTTCTAAAACAGCTGGAGTTACCCAGTTTTCGGATGCGATTAGTTCTAAATGAGTACTTTGTCTTTCATATTCATTCTGAATTGCTTCTGCAATTTCAGGATCTTGATGTTTTAAATTTCTTTCCATAATTAATTACCTGTTAAAACACGGAAAATTATTATATCAGAAAAATTAAGAATATAATATCTAAAACGATTTCTGAGTTAATGAAGCAAATATAAATTTAAATGATTATTTATAGAAGGTAAGTTTTAATTATACTTTTAATTAAAACCTATTCAGAACTAATAATTAAAATAGAATTTTAATAAATTCCGTTATTTAATCTAAATAGAACTATCAGGTCAGTTAAGAAAGTTCCGATTCGTCCATTTTTGATAATATAAAGAAATTGTAAACTTCAGACCAATAAGCGTAGGTTACTAGTCACAAAATTCTACATTAAAGAGAAAATTTTTTATAATATAGAACATGGAGTTACTAACCATTTAGGAATATGTTATTAACAATTCCAACGTTCTGCCAAAACGTGTTCTAATATGGGCATCAATCATTTCTCCGAAATATGAAGTTTATCATCATAAATCTGCGTCCTATAATCAGGGCTGCGCTAAAATGAACATTGAGTTTTCTGAGATTGGCATATTTTTCCAAAC
>CANQNI010000033.1 GCA_947625175.1 uncultured Eubacteriaceae bacterium
CCTTTAAAAGGAAAGAAAATCAACTTATCTGATGTTAAAGACGAAGTCTTCTCTACCGGTCTTATGGGTCAGGGACTTGCCATTGTACCTGAAGTTGGTGAGCTTTATGCACCTGCTGATGGAGAAATTTCGACCTTCTTCCCAACCGGACATGCTATTGGAATGAAACTGGATTCTGGTCCAGAAATTTTAATGCACGTTGGAATGGATACTGTTGAATTAAACGGAAAACATTTCGAACCTCAGAAACAACAAGGTGATCATGTAAAGAAAGGTGATCTACTCCTGAAATTTGATATTGATGGAATTAAAAAAGACGGTTATATCGTTGATACACCTATTCTTATTGTTGATCCAGGTGAATATGAAACTGTTACTCCATTTGGACCAGGTGATGTAGAAACAGGTGAAACTGTTATTGAATTATCATAATTAAATTTTGGAATAAATACTTGGGCCTTTACCAAATTTGGTAAACGCACTTTTCTTTTCTTAAAATTTACTTAAAAAAATATATACATTCGGGTCAAGAATCATAGTTTTTTCGCTCATATTAGTTTAAAATAAAAAGATATAAACTGAATAAAACAGTTCAATCGAAAAATAGAGGCCAAACTTGAAAGACTATATTTTAAATCATAAAAAACTTGTTATTGGAATAGCTATTGCTTTAGTAGCTATAATAGGAATAGGAGTAGCTTTGATTGCTGCTAATTCTGGAAGCTCTAAAGATGCTGGAAATGATTCCTATACTGTTACCTATGGTAATGTGGACAGTACAGTTACCGGAAAGGGACATATCCAGGCAGGTAGAGAGATAAAAATAACAGCCCCAGTTGGTGTTATTGTTGAAGATGTATTAGTAAAGAATGGTGATTCTGTTAATGCAGGTCAACCTTTAGCTAATATTGAAACTGCTTCGATTTTAACTAAGCTTTCTGAAGCTATTAGTAATGAAGCTCAAATTCAAGGCGCTTTGGATGCCGGAAACCTAACTTCTGACCAAAGAGATGCTCTTGAAGGTCAAAGAACTCTTGTCCGTTCTTATATTGATCAGTTAAGAGATTTAAGAGACTATCCGGTTATTACCTCACCTCAAAATGGAATCATAAATAATGTTTATCTTATTGACGGTCAACCGATCACAACTCAAAACGCCTTACTACAATCAGGTAGTTCAAGCGCTTCAAATAGCAGTTCTAATACAAATGTTAGTCTGGTAGTACCAAAGATAGATTCCAAAACAAAAATGAATGAAAATTCTAAAAATAGAATTAATCTTCTTCCCTTTATCCAATTAGGTTATCTCTTAAATAGTCAATCCTTTTACTTCTTTGATTCTTTAAATCTAGAGGATAATCTAATCACTAAAGTTAACCAATTTAATAATTCAATTAACGATGGAATAATAACAGTTTCTGATGGTGAAACAACTGAAACTTATGAGGAAATCATTGAATATCAATATGATGATACGTATGTAAATGGTAGACCTGGTTATGTTCCTGATACGAGTTCAAGTAATATAGAAGAATATGTAATTACCCAGAGTCCTGAATCATCTTTGTCTGGAAGTCCTTCAACTTCTAATCAAAATTCTAGAGCCAACAATATCGTTCAAACTATAGCTGAAGCTACTTCTTATGATGCTGTTGCTTTTAATCTTGGCTCAATGGATGAACTTTCTGTTAATGTTGAAATCGATGAACGGGATATCCTAGATCTAGCTCAAGGTCAGCCGGCAACTATTAAATTGGAAGCCTTACCTGATGAAACTTTTAATGGCAGTATTAAAAGTATTTCTTCAAGTACCCAGCCCAGTGATGGAAACTCTAAATATTCAGTTGAAGTCACTTTATCTACGGATAAAAATCTAAAAAGCGGAATGACTGCTAATGTATCTATCGCTACAGGAAGTAATCAAAATGTTTTAGTTATTCCGGTTAGCGCATTACAGGATTCTGCTGGTAAAAAATTCGTTTATACAAAAGAAAATGATGATGGTACTTTAGGTGGTGAAGTTGAGGTTACAACCGGTTTAGCTAATAAAGATTTTGTTGCTATAACTAGTGGTCTTAAGAATGGTCAAGTTATTTATTATCCTAAATCTGATTTGGCTAATAGCTTTACTCAAGAAGTCCAAAATGAAGTAACAGATACTGATAGTGGAGATTCACAATGATCCGTTTAGAAGATGTTTCGAAAATTTATCAGATGGGCGATACTGAATTACGAGCTTTAGATCACGTTAATCTCGAAATTAAGGATGGTGAATTTGTATCAATTATCGGACCATCCGGAAGCGGTAAATCCACTATGATGAATATAATCGGTTGTCTTGATATAGCAGATGAAGGCGAATATTATCTGGATGATCAACCGATCGAAGAATATTCAGACGATGAACTAGCTAAAATTCGAAATAAGAAGATTGGTTTTATATTCCAAAACTTTAACCTAATTGGCTCCTTATCAGCCAGGGAAAATATTGAACTTCCTCTTATATATCAGAAAGTTCCACGGGAAGAAAGAAATAAACGAGTTGAAGAAGCTCTAAAAGAAGTAGGTCTTTGGGAAAGACGCGACCATAAACCAAAGGAACTTTCTGGTGGACAACAGCAACGAATCGCTATAGCTAGAGCTATTGCAACTAGACCTTCAATCTATCTGGGTGATGAACCAACGGGAAACCTTGATTCAAAAACAAGTGATGAAATAATGAAGATTTTTAAAAAACTTCATAAAGAAGGAAATACAGTAATTCTTATTACTCATGATGAGGATGTCGCTAAACAAGCCCATCGGAGTATTAGAATTAAGGATGGTCATTTATCGGAGGTAGAAGAAATTGATAGTACAGTCTATTAAGATGGCTCTAAAAGCTATCGTAGCCAATAAAATGCGTTCCTTCTTAACTATGTTAGGAATTATTATTGGTGTCTTTTCATTAGTTGTTCTAGTTTCATTAGTTGATGGAGCTACTTCTTTCGTTACAAATTCAATTTCTTCTCTAGGTGGTGATTACGTTGAGATTTCAGTTAGTAACGATAAAGGAAATCCTCTTACTGATTTTGATCTGGACGAAATTGAAAATTTTGAAGAAGTTAAGGAGTTAGCTCCTGATATAACTTCTCCAGCCACTTTTGTTGGTAATGGTAAAGAAAAAAAAGGAAGTTTAATTGGAATATCTAGTCCTTTTTTAGAATAGAAAAGCATACTTTATTATATGGTAGAGGTATTTCTATTTCAGACGTTGAAAATCATGTAAATGTTGCTGTTATAACTTATGAAACTGCAAATAATCTCTATGGAAAAGTTAATGTAGTTGGACAAACTATTAATGTCGATGGCGTTGATTTTGATATTGTTGGTATTCTTGAAAAACAGGAAGGAACTTTTCTTGGAATGATAATGGGAGACCAACCAATTGTTTACATTCCTATAACCTGTTATACAAGGATGCCAGAAACCAAATTCACCGGTTATAACGCTATGATAATTTCTATTACTCCTGGAGTTACGCCTAAGGATGCCAAAGCTAAACTTGCCCAATTTTTTAATCAACGATTTGATAATGATAAAGATGCTTATTCAATATCCTCCCAGGAAGAAGTGTCAAGTGTACTTGGAAATGTTACCACAATTATGGGGATAGTCTTTGGTGGTATTGCTGCTATATCGCTCCTTGTAGGAGGTATTGGTATTATGAATATAATGTTGGTCTCCGTAACTGAACGAACCAAAGAAATAGGAATAAGAAAAGCTATAGGAGCTTCAACTAATTCAATCCTGCTACAATTTATAATAGAAGCCTTTGTTATTAGTTTAACTGGTTGTCTAATTGGAGTTTTATTCTCTTACGGTTTTATAGCATTAGCTAACCAGGTGGTTAAACTTGCAGACTTTGAGGTTTCTTTTCATGTTCCCTTTAGTATCGTACTGGTTTCGGCAGCTTTCTCACTATTGGTAGGATTAGTATTTGGGCTTTATCCTGCCAATAAAGCAGCCCGTAAAAAACCAATTGAAGCGTTAAGATATGACGGTTAATATTAAAGCCAGAGAAAAAATCTCTGGCTTTTGTTTTATCCAACTCCTAGATCGGTATTATTTATTAAAATATTCAAATTTGGAATCTTCTTGATTTCAGGATAAACCTTAGTTTTAAATTCATTAATTAATTCTAAGTCAGGTTTAAATCTATTTCTTTCTTCATAAATATTTAAATAAACTGAATTAAAATTATTAGTAGCTATATTAATATCTTTTATTAACTGCTCTAATGTTTGTCCTGGTAAACCAAATAGAAGACAACATTCATCAAATGTTTCTGTAATTTCTGAAAGATTCGGTCTTCCCATTCCTTTATTTAAGAAATTTTCGCGGTAATCAATATCAAAAGTTTCAATTCCTATTCTAGTATGAAGAGTAATTCCTAATTTTTTTAATTCTTCTCTTAACGTTTCTACATCTTTTTTATATTTAAAATGAGCTTCTATAGTTAAATCAGTTATCTTCTTTTCAATAAGAATTTTCTTAATTTTTTCAATTGTTTTCTTTGGGAGTTCAAAGAAACTTCCTGAATTAATTACCGTTAACCACCCACTCTGACCAGTTATACTATCTAAAACGGAATTATTTAAATCAATGATATTTTCAAGACTATCAGTATCCAGATAATAGTCACAGAAGCGACACTTCTTCCAGAAACATCCACTTCCCTGGAGTAAAACTATCTCCTCATTTCTATTCTTATCGTTAATCCGGGAGTAACGTTTATTAACTTTCACTAATTCCTAACATTTCAGACCAGATCTTTTCATTAAAACCTGGATAAACTTTATCATTATAAATTAGAAGTGGTCTTTTAACTAATCTACCATCACTAGCAAGTAACTTAGCTTTTTCTTCATCTGTCATATGAGGAACAGTATCTTTTAAATGTAGATCTCTATAAACCATACCACTTGTATTAAAGAATCTTTTAGATGGAAGATCTGTTTCTTTAAAATATTTTAAGAAATCATCTTCAGTAGGTGGGTTAGTATAAACTGGTATTTCTTTAAATTCAATATTATTTTCTTTTAAAAATTTTAAAGCTCTTTTACAGGTCGTACATCTATCATAGCAATAAACTATAGGTTCCATTATTTCACCTTATTTACTTTCTTAACTTTTTCAACTAATTCTACCGGAATATCATCTTCTTCCTGCTCACCCAAAATAATAAACCGGTCGATGGCTTTAGCTACTCCATTGTTATTATTAGTATCAGTAATATAATCTGCAAATTCTTTTACATGATCTTTGGCTTGACCCATAGCTACACCTGTGTCAGCAAAAGTTAGCATAGAGATATCATTTTCACTATCCCCTATAGCCATTACTTGAGAACAATCCAGTCCAAATTGATTAGCTATAGCTGCCAAGGCTTCACCTTTATTGGCATCAATATTAGTAATTTCCTGAGTTCCTTCAGCTTGAGATAAAAGGATTAAATTCGGAATTTCTTCTAACCGTTTAAAAATTTCTTCCTTTTTACTTTCATCTTCTAATGGTAATCTAAAGGCAATCTTTTCCACATTAGCAGTTTCAAAGGCTTTATTTAATGTTTCTTGACTTAATGGGGTTACCAAATCATCATATAGATTATAATACTTTGATTCAACAAATCTGTTTAAGTCTTTAAATTGTTCCTCGGGTGCATAACTTCTACCATCTATTATTATTTCATCAAACGTATCATAATCTTTTAAAATATTAAGAATTCCCTTAAGCTGATCTTTAGTGAGCGGCTGTTCGTAAACAACTTCTTTAGTCTCAGTATTATAGATAGCGGCTCCGTTGGAGGTTATAGCAAATTGAACTCCAGGTAAATTTAGAACTTCCCTAGGTACCATAGACAATGCTCGTCCAGTTGTTGGAATAACAATAACTCCCTTATCAATTGCTTTTTTAATAGCCTCTCTATTTTCATCTGAAACAGTAACTTCATCGTTGAGTACTGTTCCATCCATATCAATTCCGAGAAGTTTTATCATCTAATTATCCTTAATTCTAGTGACTTTAGTAATTTAATTATTCACTATGATACAAAATAATTATAATTTTAAAAGATAAAAGATTAATGAAAACGTTGTATAATTTACAAAGGTAACTCAAACCGATGGAAAGTTTTTGTTTCTAAATCAATAATTACATAAATAATAGTTTCTTCATTGAATTCTGTTTGACCTGGTTGAATACAAATTGTTTTACCTAACTGATTATAATAAAATCCGCCAACTATTGGACTTTCATGAAGATGACCATGAAGTGTAAATAAAGGTTGATTCTTCTTGATGAATTGATAAATATCTTCAGATCCTAAATCATGATCAACATTATAAGCGTAAGCTAAATCAAGATGTTTTGGAGGTTCATGGGTTACAAAAATAGACCTATCCTGATTGTTAGGTTTTGGAAGTGAATTTAAAATATCTTTCATTAAGGGAAGATTTTTTCTTTCGTTTTCCCAATCAGGTATTATCTGGTAACCTTCTCTAGTTGATTTAAATTGTTCGCAATGGAATTGTTTTTCCGGATGATAAGCTTCTTCATTAACAATTCGATCCTTACAGGCAAAGGGAGTATCTAGAATATTATTAAGACCAATAAATTCATAATCGTTAATAGTTACTTTATTTTTATTAATATTAAAGATATTAGGAAACCTCGAACAGAGATTATTAAATTTTAAGTCATAAGCTTCAAGATCATCATTTCCCATCATTACAAGATAATTAATATTCTTCGTATTTAATCTTCTAAAATATTCAGGTAAATATTCATTTAAAAATTTGTTTTGAATAGAATATCTTTCTCCCCATTTTGGTAAGATATCACCACCATTAACAATTGTATTGATATGTCTTTTATTTGCTATTTCAAATATTTTTTCATATTTTTTCTTATCACCGTGAAGATCTGTTGCATATAGAATTTTCATAATTAAAGTAATTTATATAATAAATAAGTTTTATCTGTTAAAATATTATAATTCATTATTTTATGGATATTAAATAAATATAATTATTTAATTTGGGGGTCGTAATGGACGAAAATAATTATGAATTAATTAGAAAGCAACATGAAGTAATGTTACCGGACAACATTGATCCGGAGACACTAGAACGCTTTAAAGTTATAGAAAAATTAAAGAAAGATCATGAGTTTGCGCGTGCTGTTGATTTAGCTCAGGAATTAGTTACTGATTTATTAGCTCAAACGGAAGATATCGAAAAAGTTCCTCTTCATTTTGATAATTCAGTACAAGAAACTTTATATTTAAAGAGACATCCTGATTATGTTCCAGGCGAACCTGATTTACCATTATATCAGGCTTTATATTCACTCGGATCTTTACTCATTGAATGTAAATATCCTAATGAAGCAATAGATCCATTAAAGTTATCTTTATCTCTTTCTCCCTACTCTCCTTATGAAGCTATTGAATATATTGAAGCTTTAAAACAAATAGGGGACTTAGATGAAGCGGAAAAAGTTATTAAATATGCTCTTAGTTTTACATACAAACCTGAACAGATAGCTCATCTTATTAGAAGTTTAGGTTTTATTTATATCGAAAGAGAAAAATATGATATAGCTCGAATGCTTTATCTTATTAGTATCGAAATTGATGAATCTCCAATAGCTTATGAAGAATTAGCTTATATTAGTGTTAAAAACGAAGGAATTCCTGAACTTAATTTAAGAAATTTAGATGCTTTTCTTAAAGAAAATAATATTGATATAATTCCGCAATATAAAATTGCAACTGAAATTCTAGAATATCTTTATGATCAATTTGAAAATGGTCAGTTAGATATTGAAGATTTAGATGATGATATGCAAGACTATTTTGAAGAAGCTCTAGACTTATTACATATTGATATGGACGAAGATGGAGAAAGTAAAGAATAATATGATTTATTTTAAAGATTAATGATTATTTGTTCTTTTTAATAAAATTTTTAAAACAATTGGGTAAAAAGTTATAAAAAAGACCATAAATTCCATGAAAACTTCAACGCTTCAACCTTTTAATGCAGCTGTAGTTGCTATTGCTTGTACTTTATTAGTACTGGAGCTTGATGCTCCTGAAACAGGAAAATTAGACGATTTATTTAATATGGGGAGTAATCTACTCGCTCATTATAATAGTTTTAGTTTAATCTATTTATTCTGGTATATGCATGCTAGAGAAATAGAAAGAGTAGATTCAGTTTCTCCTTTTATTGTTTTATTAAATAATTTCTGGTTACTCTTTATTACTTTTATACCCTTTGCTACAGATTGGGTTGAAAACTTTCCAGACCAGACAACACCGCAATTAATTATAATTTTAGATTTTACGGCTTGCTATTTTTTAAATAATTGGATTATTAAATTAATGATAGATGATAATCCAAACGTGAAGTTTTCAATTAAAACACCGTTTAGGGATCGAATCCCAATTTATATTTTGTTAATAGCAGCTTTAATAAATTCTTTCTTCTTCCCAATATTAAATGTATTAATTATCTTTTTATTAACCCTATTTTTTATTTACTGGATATTTAAAAATCGAAAAAAAGATTTAAGATTATAGGTGAAAATGATGCAAAAAATTGACAGAGTTAGTTTTATCGTTGGTTTTATTCGTGGATATACTGAGAGTAATTTACAACGCTTTGAAAAAAATGATGGAAAATATCTTTTAAATAAAATTAAAATTGTTGATTATGAAAAAATAAAACATTTGGCTGAATTAAACGCTATTCGTTGTTTAATGTATAACAGAGTTATTAATGCTGAAAACTTTTCTCTTGGAGAAATCTTAGATGCTCTTAACAAAAATGATGAAGAAGCAAAAAAAATTAAGGAAGATCTATCTAAATTACCAAGCTGGACATCTTAAAGGAGATTAATTAATGAGTGATTTAAACGAACTTCAATGGACCTTTGGTATTGAAGTAGCAGTTCCTGAACAAATAAAAAAACTTTTGATTATTGATGAAAAACCACTTTGCGCATTTAAAACGATAAGAGATGCTGCTGTATTTACGAACAAACGCCTTATTGTAAGTGATACTCAAGGTCTAACCGGAAAGAAAAAAGAGATCTACTTTCTACCATACAAATCAATTATAATGTATTCTATTGAAAACGCAGGTCATCTAGATATAAATTCTGAAATCGAACTTTGGACGAAAGCTGGTAATATTAAAATTAATCTTAAACGCGGGGCTGATCTAGAAAAAATCGCTAAAATTATCGGGGAATATATAAGTTAAAGTAGTTATTCGGATTAATGAATAACTACTTTTTATTTTAATTAATTTTAGATAATAAACATACTGTTTCTACATTGGTTGTCATTGGAAATAAATTTACTGATTCCATCTTGTCTACTCGATAACCCTTTTCTTTAAACATTTCAAGATCTTTTCTAAGTTCAACTGGATTACAGGAAACGTAAATAAAATATTCCGGATTAAAATTAAGAATTTTCTTTAAAGCTTTTGGTGTAATTCCATATCTAGGTGGATCGAGAATAATAACATCTGGTTTAATATCTAATTCATCAACCTTCTTTAAAACATCGCCACTTATAAATTCTATATTTGTTATATCATTTAATTTAGCATTTTCTTTAGCTATTTCAACAGCCTCTTCAATAAGTTCAATTGAAATAACTTTGTCAACCAAATCGGATAACAGAATTCCAATACTACCCGTACCTGAATACAAATCAAAAAGAATTGTACTATCTCTATTTTTTGTAATATTTTCAAGATAATCTCTAACAATTGAAAAGAGCTGATCTGCTCCACTAGTGTTGACCTGGAAAAATGAATAAGGGGTTATCATAAATTCTTTGCCTAGAATTTCATCATTAAAGATTTTAGATCCGTAAAGTATTTTTTCTGATTCCGGATTTACTGCGTCAGCAACATTATCACTTATAGTCCATAATATTCCAGAAATTTTTCCTTCAAGATTTAAATTTTCTAGATGATTAACAAACTCTTTTTCATCTAAATTTTCTTCAGATGTAGTAACCAGGTTAATTAAGACATCACCAGTCCGTTCTCCTCGTCTTAAAACTAAATATCTTAAAAAACCATGGTGGGTATGTTTATGAAAAAAATCAGTTTCCTTTTCTATAAAATAATCTAAAACAGCTTTACGAATTGTTTCAAAATCGTTTGGAACTAGCTGGCAATTATCAGTATTTAAAATATTATAAAATTTTCCTTTTTCATGAAGACCTAAGGTTAATTCTCCATCTTTTTCCTGATTTCCAAAACTATATTCCATTTTATTTCGGTACTTCCGGTTATGTTCAACATCACTTAATCCTTCAAAAGGATAATCCTGAAATAATTCTTTTAAATAGTTTTCTTTTATTTGTAGTTCCTCTTCTGGAGTTATTAAATTAAAAGTACATCCCCCACAGTTAACAGGATTATTACAAAGTTCACAATCAGGTAAAACTAAATCCTCGTAATTTATAAGTTGTCCTTCTATTTTTTTTCTTTTCTTTTTAGTGATTTTAATTAAACCTTTTTTGCCAGGAATAACATTTTTAACTTTAATTTGAGTTTGAGGAGTTATAATATCTTTACTTGATGAATGAGTATTATTTTCTATAGGATAACTAAGTGCGGTGTTTAACTTGTCTAATTTATCAAATTCAACTAATAGAATATCGCCTTTTTTCATACTTAAATTATAATGGTGAATTAAATGTTTGAAAATGGAAAAAAATATCACAAGCAAATTGCATTAGTTATATCGACTTTCCTTTTTCTTTTGGCTTTAGGTTATACTTGTGTTTTCAGTCTAAGTAAAACTTTAACTATTAAAGTTAACAATAGATTGACAGCAGGTTCAAAATCACAGGTAGAACAAATAACTAATGCTGGTTTAAATAAAACTTTAAGACAGGTATTAGAAGAAAACTCTTATCCAACTGATGATAGTTACGTTTACGATGTTAATCTGGATACTAAAATAAAAAATATAAATGAAGTTACAATAGATAAAAAAGTTAACGGTAATATAGAAGTAGACGGAAACGTTATTGAATATACTTCTGGAGCTCAAAATATTAACGATCTTCTGAGTGAATTAGGTATCAAGATGTCTACCATTGACTATACTGAACCTCCTGTAGAAACTGAACTGACTCAGGATATTAACAAGATTGTAATTCATCGTCAAAATCAAAAACGTGAACAGCGTGAGGAAGCAATAGCCTACACTGTTGATCAAACGTATGATAGTAATCTTGAAGAAGGTGAAGTTGAAGTTGATATACCCGGTATAGAAGGTAAACAACTGGTTACTGAAGATGTTAAGTATCAGGATGGAAAACCGATTGAAAGAAATCTGGTAACTCAGGAAGTTTTATTACAACCTGTAACTCAAGTCGTTAGAATTGGTACTAAGTCGGAATCAAGTGCTGGCTCCTATTTACCCTATTCTAGTACTAACTCTTTAAATCCAGTAAGTAGTATTCTATCTAATCTAAGTTATAACGGAACAGAATTAAACCAGGAAGCTTTTGATCTAGTTTGTGCTATCGTTGAACATGAAGGTGGAAGTAATTATACTGGTGCCCTAGCGGTAATGAGTTGCGTTATGAATAGAGTCGATTCACCTAATTATCCTGATGATCCTGTTAGTGTTTTAACAGCTCCTGGACAGTTCGCTTCTTATCTTGATGGTTATTATCTACAATTCTTAGGTAAATCATCTGTTGAAGTACGCCAGGCTGTAAAAGATTGTCTAAACGGAAAACGCAGCCATAATTATTTAAACTTCAGAAGTTATAGAACCGAAAATTCAGTAAATATTGGTGGAAACTGGTTCTTTAATGATTAAGATAAAAGTCCGGAATTTATCCGGACTTTTTCTTCTATTTTAGAAAAATATAATTAATGTAATGATGATATAATTATTTTATTATTTCTAGAAAGCAATTAAACTGTTGAATAATATAAATTATTT
>CANQNI010000034.1 GCA_947625175.1 uncultured Eubacteriaceae bacterium
GAACGATTGTTCGTGATTCTACCCAGCCAAGTCTAAGTGACTCAGAAAAACCACAATCAATAAGTATTGCTTTAAATACTGAGCAAATTATAGCACCTGGAGATACTATTCAAGCTTATGCAATATTAGAACCAGTAGAAACAGTTAATTCAAATTATTTTAATTATGTTGATTGGACGGTTTCTTATGGAGATCAGGAAGTTGAATTAAGTAATCCAACAGGTGAGAGCATTACTTTTACAGTTCCTGAAGATGCAGCTAATACCAGTATTAATGTTTCAGCCATCTTAAAAGGAACAGAATGTGGTTTAGGTCAGGATCTTGAAGCCAAAACAGCTAGTCTTAAGGTAAAGGATGATTCACTTTCTGTCCAGATCTTTCCTTCAGTCGAATCTGATGGTGTTTTAATCGGAAAATATGTTGGTTTTTCATCTGAAATCTTAAGAAATGGTAAAGTTGCTGAAAGTGGAATAAGTGAAAATTCTGAATACACATGGACAGCTAAAATAGGGGATGAATTTGTTAATGGGAAAAAAGATGGAAGAACCAATTATGCAGTTTGTCCTAATCAGGTTGGAACTTTATCCGTTTATTTAACAGTTACATTAGAAAATGGAATAACCCTTAAGTCTCAAACAATAACCAAAACTGTTGTAGAAGAGATTAGAAATCTTGAGGCAGTAACCATTCGCAAAATTGAAAATGGTGGTATTACTACTTCAGATGAGATTGAGATTACCAAAGATTTAGAGCCACAATATGTAACTAATATCGATCAAGCAACTTATCACTGGATTGCAAAACAAGATGAGGTAGTTATAGCTGAATCAGATAAAGCAGACAATTTTGTTTTTAAACCAAAATCAGAAAATCCTGTGACAGTTACCTTAGAAGTTACTCCTAAGGATAGTGAGGAAAGTATTGTCAGTGAACCTTTAGTTATTAATATAAATCAGGAGAGTGAACAATCACAGAACAGTTCTTCTGAAAAAGATAACAGTAACGACACTGAACCTGAAAATAAGACACCATCAACAGAACAAGATTCAGAAGAAACAAAAATTCTATCTGGAATAATTAAAACTGATAGAACCACAACTGGACCTCTAGTTGTTGGAGAACAGGTTAACTTAAGTGCTAATTTGGCTACTCAGGGTAGCTTAGATAATATTGTTTATCAATGGCAAGCCATCGATAGTAATGGTCAAACAATTGCTACTAGTGATCAACTTAAGAATTTCAATTTAAAAGTTGATGATCCAGGAGAAGTTAAAGTTACTTTTACAGCTCAGGTAAATAATCCAACGTCAAGTGTAGAAGAAAAATTTAAGAAAATTGAGCTGACTGAAACTTTAAATTTTGTCTCTCAGGAACAAAGTGCGGTAGTAAATGATACGGCAAATAAACAGATAACTGCTCAAAATGAAACTGAAAACAAAGAAGTATCCGGTAATGATGAAAAAGTCAGTCTAACACAGGAAAACAAGGCTAATTTAAATGAAAGTTTAGGAAGTGGGACTGATACTAATTCAGGAAAAGAAATTACGGGTTCTGAACAAGATTCATCAAAGGATAAGGAGGTTAAATCGGAGGAAGAATCTGGTTTAGAAAAAAGTGAAGCTGTTTTAAGTACGGTTGAACAACCAACTACATCTTCATCCGGTAATGACTCTAATGAAATAAGTACCGTTACCTATGCTAATCCGAACAATAGCGACTTAACTAGTCAAGGCATAAAAAAAATAGTAGGAACAGGTACTACCTATACAATTCCTACTACCACTTCTTCTTCACCAGTTCAGTCGAATTCAGTTTTGAATCGAAGTTCAAATATTGAAAACCCGAAAACTGGTGTTGATTTTTCGATTGGACAAGTTGCTGTTCTAACGGTTTGTAGCGTACTTATTCTATCATCAGTAATTATTTTAATTAGAAAATCAGTTCAATAATAACACTCTTAATAAACTTTTTACTTTTAAGACCCGAAAGGGTCTTTTTTAATTTATAATAATAGGCTTTTCTTTATAGTCTGGATTGAGGTTACTCCCTTTTATAAAGAGATTTCTAACGGTAGCAGCTTTTAAATCAAAATCTAAGGATTTTTTTTGAGTTGAATCTAATTTATTCCTATCTTTAGCTAAATTAGTAATTATTTTTAGATTCGGATTTCTGAGTAGTTCTTGACCTTTACTATTAAAACCTAAAACCCGTTGGTATAAGTTAAATGACTTGGAACTAAATAACTTAAAATCATCTTTAGTGAAATTTAAAAGGAGATTAATAAGAAATCTGTTGATTGCTGTTCTAGTAATATTTTTAGATTTTAAATTATTAATCATTTCATTATAATTAGTCGAATTTCTCAATAATTTTAACAACTGATTGGCTCTATCTTCATTAATTCCAACTATGTTAATCAGATCCTCGAAGGAACTGTTTAAAATTTTTAATAGTATAGCTTTAAACAATTCTTCTTTTTGGTAAGCTTGAAAATGATCAGCTAATTCACTTCCCGGGTATGGAGTATAGTTATTTGAAATGTCCCGGTAATAATTTAATTTATTTCTAAGAGAACTGGCACTAGTAAGTGAGTTTTTTAGTTCCAGACTATTATAATCAGAACCTTTTCTGGGAATTAGATAGGGTTTAATCTTAAAGTTATTAATATAAAGACTCTTAAGATATTCTAGTGCAAGAATATTATTTGGTTTAAATAACTCTTCTACCTTTAATCCTGTAAATTCAAGGGCTTTTTCCCTGGCTTTAGGATAACTTAAACCAGCTTTTTGTAATTCTTTTGTTTTATCTAAGATATTATCCTGTTGATTAACTAATATCCTAGCCATATTTTCTAAATTAGATAAAGATTTAGATTCAGCACCAAAAACTAAAGTATCTATTTCTAAAGAATTTAAAAGTTTAACAGCACCATTAGCAAAATTTTCAGCACTTTGTCCCGAGATATAGAATGGAAGCCCAACAACCAGATCAACACCATTTTCTAAAGCCTTCCTAGTTCGCCAGAATTTATCAAACGAGGCAAAGTCGCCTCTTTGGACAATATCCTGACTCATTACTACTGTGATGGACTCTGGATTTAAAATCTTTCTTATTGTATTAATCTGATAAAGATGTCCATTATGAAATGGATTGTATTCTGTAATTATTCCAACTTTCATTATTAAATTTAAAAATAATTTTATATTTCAATTAAAAAGTTCTAAGAATGATTATAATATAGTTAGATTTAATTAAACGTTTAAAAGGAGTAAATACTTGAAAGTACTAGTTATAAACGCCGGGAGTTCTTCATTGAAATATCAGTTAATCGATATGGAAACAGAAGAGGTGTTAGCCAAAGGATTAGCTGAAAGAATTGGAATTGACGGATCACAGGTAACCTATCAACCAGAAGGTAAAGATAAGATTGTTATAAAAGAAGAACTTAAAGATCATGGCGATGCTCTTAATATAATCATTAAAGAATTATTAGATGAGGAAGTGGGTGTTATAGACGACATTACTGAAATTGATGCTGTTGGCCACCGTACTGTTCATGGTGGAGAAGAATTTAAAGATTCTGTAAAAATTGATGGTGATGTTATTGAGAAATTAGAAGAATATTCTGAACTTGCTCCACTTCATAATCCGGCAAATCTGATGGGAATTAGAGCTATGCAGGAATTACTTCCTGAAGTTCCAGAAGTTGCTGTTTTTGATACAGCATTTCATTCAACAATGCCTGATTACGCTTTTATTTATTCTATTCCTTATGAATTTTATACTGATTATAGTGTTCGTAAATACGGTTTCCATGGGACATCCCACAAATACGTAGCCATTGAAGCCGCTAAAATGCTCGGAAAGCCGCTTGATGAATTAAAAATTATTACATGTCATCTTGGAAATGGATCTTCTGTTTGTGCTATTAAAAATGGGAAATCAATCGACACTTCAATGGGATTTACACCACTAGCTGGTCTTGTTATGGGAACCCGTTCGGGAGATATTGATCCCTCTATTCTTTTCTATATTAATTCAAAAGGATATTCAATGGATCAGATTAATAAGATTCTCAATAACGAATCTGGAGCACTTGGAATTTCTGGAGTAAGTTCTGACTTCCGAGATATTGAAGCAGCTGCCAATGAAGGCAATCAAAGAGCTATTCTAACTCTAAGAAAATTCTGCTATTCTATTTATACAACTATTGGATCATATGCTGCAGCTATGGATGGAGTTGATTGTATCGTCTTTACTGGAGGAATAGGGGAAAACTCAGCTTTGGACCGAGGTCAAATCTGTAAGAATCTATCTTTTATGGGTGTTGAACTTGATCATGATGCTAACTGGTTTGAAAAAGGAAACCGTTTTATAAATGTTCCAGATGGAAAAGTTAAAGTAGCGGTTATAGCTACCAATGAAGAATTGATGATTGCCAGAGATACCATTGAACATATTAATGATTAAATACAAATCCCGATAGTAGGTTATCGGGATTTTTTATTGACGAAATTCCTTTAGATTAGGTATAATTAACATTCTGTGAGGACTTATGGATATCAATATTAAAGATACAAAAAGAAAGTATCACTTTGACTTTCAAATATCTAATGATAATTTTCAACTGGATGAAGGCTTTTCCGGAAGAATTAAAGATACTTTATCAGTTCATGGTAAAATTGAAAAGTTAGTTGAAAATAAGCTTCTTTTGAAATTCAGTCTGGAAGGGACTATTATTTATCCCTGTTCTAGATGTTTAGAAGATGTTCCAGAGGAAATTAATTATCATTTTAGAGAAGAAATTGAACAGAATAATGATGGAGTAGTTCCTCTCAATGAATATATAAATGATTGTTTATATATTAACGAACCTTATAAAGTGTTATGTAGGGAAGATTGTTTGGGACTTTGTCCGATATGTGGAACCAATCTAAATTATAATTCATGTAATTGTCACGAGGAAGAAGATGAAATAGATCCTCGTTTAGAAAAATTAAGAAATTTAATCTAAGAAAGGAATTTGAAATGGCAGTACCAAAGAGAAAAACTTCAAAAGCCCGTAAAAGAAAACGTCGTGTTAATTATCATTTAAATGTTCCTGGTATGAGTATTTGTCCTCAATGTGGAGAAATTAAAGCTCCTCATAAAGCTTGCAGAAATTGCGGTTATTATAAAGATCAAGAAGTTATAGTTATGGAATAAACAGAGGTATCTCTGTTTTTTTCTATTTTTAGGGGGTTTTAATGCTTTATGTTGATGCCATGGGTGGTGATTATGCTCCAGGCGAAATAGTAAAAGGAACCATTGAAGCTGTTAAAGAATTTGATGTTCCAATAACCTTAGTTGGTAAACAAGATGAAATTATTGAGGAATTAATAAAATATAATTTTGATGATCCTAGAATTTCTATATTAAATGCTAATAGTATAATCGGTTTTAATGAAGAACCGGTTAAAGCCATTCGTCATAAGAAAGATTCATCTATTGTTGTAGCTTTAAGGAAAATAAAAGAAGAAAAAGATTCAACTTTAGTTTCTGCAGGTAGTACGGGGGCTTTACTGGCTGGGGCAACGTTAATTTTAGGTAGAATTAAAGGGGTTAAACGCCCGGGTCTTGGAATTAGCTTTCCCCAAAAGGATAAAACCGTTTTTTTAATTGACGTCGGGGCTAGTGCTGATTCACAATCCAGTTTTCTTCTAACCTATGCAAAATTGGCTAATGTTTATATGGAATCTGTTGAAAATGTTTCAAATCCAAAGATTGGCCTGATCAATATTGGAACAGAAGAAGAAAAAGGTAGTCCAATGATTAAAGAAGCCCACAAATTGTTAAAAGAAAGTGATCTTAATTTCATTGGAAATATTGAACCAAGTGATATTTTTACCACGGATGCGGATATACTAGTCTGTGACGGGTTTACTGGCAATATTATTATTAAAACAGTTGAAGGCTTATCAAGTTTTATGTTCCATGGAATTAAGGAATCTTTATTATCCAGTTTCTTTGGAAAAATTGGAGCTCTTTTAATTAAAGACGATTTAAAAAAATTTAAAGATCAATATGATCCTGATTCTATCGGTGGCTCTCCTTTTCTAGGTGTAAAAGGTGGAGTTATTAAAGCACATGGAAGTTCTAAAGCACACGCCATAAAGAATGCTATAAGACAAGCCATTCAATTTGATAAAAATAATGTTGTTACTAAAATTGAAACAGAATTAGAAAAGGAGTAATTTATGGATAATTTTGAAAAAGTCAGAGAAATTATAGTAGAAGAACTGGGAATTCCTGCTGAAGATATTACTTTAGAATCTGATATTACTGAAGATTTAGGTGCTGATTCTTTAAGTCTTGTAGAAATGCTAATGAATTTTGAAAATGAATACGATATTACTATTCCAGACGATTCATTTGAAAACATTAAAACAGTAGGTGATATAGTTAATGCTCTAGATGAATTAATGGCTTAAGGTATGATGAATTTTATTGAAGAAGAATTAAACTATACCTTTAAAAATAAAGATTTATTAAAAGTTGCCTTAACTCATCCATCTTATGTAGATGCCGATTATAATAATGAACGTTTGGAGTTTTTAGGTGATGCTGTTTTAGAACTGGTAATTAGTGATTACTTATATAACAATTTTGATTTACCGGAAGGAAAAATGACCAGGCTTCGGGCCAATATCGTTTGTACCGAATCCTTAGCGACAGCTGCTTTAAAACTAAAAATTGGCAAACAATTATTTTTAGGTAAAGGAGAAGTCCTTTCAGGTGGACAAAAGAGACATTCTAATTTAGCTAATGCTTTTGAAGCTATCATGGGCGCTATTTTCTTAGACTCTAATTTTGATACAGTTAAGAAAGTAATCTTATCTGCTCTCAAGGATAATATTAAATTAGCAACAGAAGGTAAGATTTATAAAGATTATAAATCAAGACTTCAGGAATATGTTCAACAAAACCCTAATACATCAGTTAAATATTTAGATGTTGATGCTACTGGACCAGAACATGACCAGGTATTTACCGCTCAGGTAGTTATAAATGGAGTTCCTGAAACAAAAGGAAAAGGAAAAACCAAGAAGGAAGCTCAGCAGCAGGCAGCTAAAGCCTATATTCTTAAAAACAATATCTAGAAGAGGTTAAATTGTTTTTAAAATCACTCTATATATCAGGATTTAAATCCTTTGCTTATCCAACTAAGTTAGATTTTACTGAGGATATCAGCGCTATAGTTGGTCCTAATGGCAGCGGAAAGAGTAATATTAGTGATGCTATCCGTTTTGTACTGGGAGAACAAAGAACCCGTCTTATGCGTTCTCAGTCCATGCAGGATATTATTTTTTCTGGTACCGATTCGGAGAATCCTCGTGGCGTTGCCCAAGTCCGTTTAACAATGGCTCGGGAAGATCAGCCTGATCTGATAATTGAACGAAAGTATTACAGAACAGGAGAATCTGAATATTATTTAAACGGAACTAAAGTAAGACTTAGAGATATTCAGTCTGAATTCTTGGATACTGGCTTAGGTAAGAACGGCTATTCCATAATTTCTCAAGGCGGAGTTGAAAATATAGTCGGAGCCAGTCCAATTGAACTTAAAGAATTAGTTGAAGAAGCAGTAGGTATTGCGGGTTATAAAGTTCAACAAAAAGAGACAGTTAGGCGATTAAATATAATCCAATCCAATATAGAGCGTGTGTCCGATATTTTGGACGAGATGGAAAAACAATTAAAACCATTAAAGAAAAACGCAGATAAAACCAGGCAATATCTTGAAATTAGTAATACTATAAGAGATATTGACCTGGTTTCTTTTTATGATTCTGAAGTTAAAAGTAATTATGAGTTAAAAGATTTAAAACAGAGTTTAATCGACTGCAATTTTGCTATTATCGATTTAGATAAAGTTGGTGAACAAAAGGATAAAAGTTTTATCGAGTTACAACAAAAAGGACAAATTCTTCAAAAGGAATTAAATAAACTTACTGAGAAACTGAACAATTTAAATGAAAATAAAACTTCTCATTTTATTAAGGAATCTAATCTATCAAAGGAACAAGAATCAAACAAAATCCGACTGGAGAATTTGCAAAGTCGTTCCGAGGAATTAAAGCTCCAAATAGAAAAAGATAAGTCTATTTTAGAAGATTTACTTAATCAGGAACAGAATAAGCAAAATCAGATTGATAAAATAAACAAAATTCTTAATTCTAAGACAACTGAACTAACTAACTTAGAAAAAGAACTTAAAGAACAGGAAAATAAATACAATCCCGAATATAGACAAAAACTTCAGGAACAAATAAATCAGAAAAATTTAGAAAAGGTTCAATTAGAAACAGAAAAAAAACAAAAAGAAGAATTAAGAGAAGATTCATTAAATAAACTGGAAAAATTAAAAGTTGAGAATGCTGAATTAAATAAAAAATTAGAAATTATTCAAAAAAATCGAGATGATTATAATAAAGAAATTTCCGTTTTAAACCAAAAAATTAATGAACTTAAATCTATTTATAATCAATCAGATAATAAATTAAACCAACTAAATAACAAATTAACTATTATAGAAAATAATATTAATTTTCAAAAGAATATTAAAGATTCTTATTCTGGTTTTAATGAAGCTGTTAAAGCTGTAATGGGTTATTCTCGTAAAAATCCAAATATTAAAGTTTATGGTACAGTTAGCGAACTTTTTAATACAGATAAAAAGTACCAAACTGCCATTCAGATAGCTTTAGGTTATTCTGCCCAAAATATAGTAGTAGAAAATAGTAATACTGCAAAAATTTTAATTGATTTTTTAAAGCATTCTCAAAAGGGGAGAGCGACTTTTTTACCACTTGATTCTCTTAAAGATGTTAAGCAAACTAAAAAAAATGAAATATTATCACAACCAGGTGTATTAGGATTTGCTAATGATCTAATTAAAACACAATCTAAGTTTAAAATTGTCTTTAATCGTTTATTAGGAAATACAATTATTTTTAATGATTATAAAGAGGCCCAAAATTTTAGAAAACATACTAATCGATATACTTTAGTTACTTTGTCAGGGGAATGTTTTTATGCAAGTGGAGCTATCGTCGGGGGTTCCATTAAGAAAAGTACCTCCCGAATCTTTTTACCTCAACAGGAAATAGAGAGACTAAACAGGGAAGCAAAGAAGTTTCAAAATTTAAGAAACGAGCTCCAAGAAAATTTAGCTAAAACAACTAGTGAATTAAAGAGTTTTGAAAATAAGAAAAATAACTTAGTTTTAAAACTAAATGAAAGTAATAACTCTTATAATCAACTTAAAAATAAAGAATTTTATAATATTAGAGAACAGAAAAATTTAGAGACCTTATTACCTGATTTAAATAAATTTGCTCAATTAATTTCAGAGAAAGAATCATCTCTGGAACAGCTAAAACAAAAGTTTGAAGAAATTTCTAACCATTCTGATAAGCTTAAAGAGAATCAAAAGGAATTAGAAGTAAAGGTTTTATCTACTAAGGAAAAAATTACTTCAACCAAAATTGATTTAAATAGTTATTCAAATGAGCTCAAATATTTAAAAACCCGAATTGATGAAATTCAAAGTAGAATTGATTCAAATAATGAAATGGTCTCTCTTCAAAAAGAAGAATTTAATAAATTTAAGAAACAAATATCAAAACAGGCTCAAGAGATAAGTGAATTAACTATTTCGAAAGAAAACATAAATTTAACTTTAGAAAGATTAGAAAAAGAGCTAAGTAAAAAACAGGAAGAATTTAAAAATATAAATAGTTCTCGTCTTAAAATCGAAGAAGAGATTAAAGAAGTCAATAAATCCAGAATAAATGAAGTTGAAGAAAAGAGTCGAGTTGAAAGAAAAATCGATAAAATAGAATTTAGACAAAAACAACTTCAGGATAATATCTTTGAAAAGTATAATCAGACTTTCGCTTCTATTAAAGATGATATTGGAAGACTAAGAGCCCAAAAAAAAGATTTAGATGAATTTGAAGTTAGAGCTTTAAAAGAGGAACTAAAAGGAATTGGTTCTGTCAATATAAATGCTCTTGATGATTATCTGGGTTTAAAAAATCGTTATAGTCAATTAAAAGAAAATTATGATGATTTGGTGGAATCTAAGGGAGACGTAGAAAATACAATCGAATCTTTAAATAAAACAATGAGTAAACAATTTAAAGATAAATTTAAATTGTTAAACTCTTTATTTTCAGAAATCTTTTCCATCCTATTTGAAGGTGGAAAATCAAGATTAGATTATACTGATAAAAATGATATCTTAAATAGTGGTATTGAGTTATATGCTCAACCTCCTGGAAAACATTTAAAGAATATTAATTTGTTATCTGGTGGAGAGAAAGCAATGACAGCTATAGCATTACTATTTGCTTTTATTCAGTTAAATCCAACTCCATTTATTATTATTGATGAAATAGATGCTGCTTTAGATGATAGTAATATAAACAGGTTTACAAATTATATAGAAAGAATAAGAGAGGATAATCAGTTTATCGTTATTACACATAGAAAAGGAACTATCCAGATGTGTAATAATATTCATGGAATTTCAATGGCTGCAGATGGAATATCCAGATGTTGTTCATTTGAAGTATCCGATTACTTAAAGTAGGTGAGATATGGCTGATTCAATTTTTGCTAAATTAAAAAATGGACTAGCTAAAACTGCTAGCAGTTTTAATGAGAAAATAGATAATTTGATTTATTACAGCGAACTTGATGATGATTTTTTTGAAGAACTTGAAGAAACTCTAATTTTAGCTGATCTAGGAGTTGAAACTTCAACTGCTATATCTGAAGAACTAAGAAGACGAATAAAAGATAGAGGAATTATTGATAAAGAAAAAGTTCAAAATACCCTCTATGAAATTTTATATGAAATAGTCGATGTTCCTGATTCTTTACTTCATATTCCTGTTATTATAGTAGTAGTTGGAGTTAATGGTGTTGGTAAAACCACAACTATTGCTAAGATTGCTAAAAAATATAAAGATTTAGGAATTAAAACAATGATTGCAGCAGGCGATACCTTTAGAGCTGCTGCCACTGAACAACTTGAAACCTGGGCTAACCGTATTGATGTTCCCATAGTTAAAGGTCGTGAAGGAGCAGATCCTGGATCTGTGATTTATGATGCTATTCAGGCTTCTAAGAGTCGTGGAATCGAAGTTTTAATAATTGATACGGCTGGAAGACTTCATAATAAAGTTAACTTAATGAAGGAACTAGATAAAATTGGACGTATTATAGAAAGAGAAGGAACTGATTTTTCTAAACATAATCTTCTAGTAGTTGACGCTACTACCGGCCAAAATGCTCTTACTCAAGCTAAGATTTTTAATGATGCAATTCATTTAGATGGTATAGCAATGACTAAAATGGATGGGACTTCTAAAGGTGGAATAGCTTTTGCCATTCTAAATGACTTAAAGATTCCAATTGAATATATAGGTGTTGGAGAAAAAGAAGAAGATCTTATTAACTTTAAAGCCCATGATTTTGTTGATGTTATTACAGGAAAAGCATAAATTATCCCCGTATGGGGATTATTTTTTAAATATCATTTTCTCGTTTTTTATCCGACATATAAATCGGTGGTTTCGGAATGAAACAAGCCGAATTCGCCGTAGGATGTAAACGTTAACACGAATAATTAACTTAGGAAAACCGATGAAGTTAAAATGATCTTATTAATGGGTAAAAATTTATCCTCCCATTCAAAGAAGATCCCCGCTTCAAACGAATGTTTTCGTTAAGCGGCGGGATGAATTTGAATAAACCATCGGAAAGCGGCATAATAAGCAT
>CANQNI010000035.1 GCA_947625175.1 uncultured Eubacteriaceae bacterium
TTACAGGAACAACTTAATCAAAAAGAAAAAGAACTGAATGAACAATTTGATAAAGAAATAAATCAGATTAAAGCTGAAAGCGAAGCTAAATTTAATAACTATAAATCTGAAAGTCAAGCTCAATTGGATAATTATAAGTTAGAAAACGAAGCTAAATTTAATAATTATAAAACAGAAAGTGAAGCTAAATTTAATAACTATAAAACAGAAAGTGAAGCTAAATTTAATAACTATAAGACAGAAAGCGAAGCTAAATTTAATAACTATAAGACGGAAAGTGAAGCTAAGATAGCTTATCTTGAATCCCTCTTAAAAAAGAATAATATTGAATATCCAAAAGAATTATTAGGATTAGATTAAGATTGAAAAATTTTAAACTTCTTTTATGAAATAAGTACGAAAAAATTCCTAAAAGATGTTTTTTTAATTATTCAAATGGAGTTAAGAGAAAATCAGAACGATTTAAGCTATAAAATTAATCTAATTCAGAAAATAAGATATTTTCTTTCTATTATCAGTAATCCCTTTTAAAGTAACCTGGTTATTGAATTAAATTTAAATATCAACCTTGGTTCTTAAATGATTCTTTTTCAATTGTTAAATTCTTTTATAGTAATTTTTTTTATTTTAAAATCAAACATCTATTTAATTTATTCTTTTGCTTATTTACAATTTATCTTATTTCTTTAAAGAAAGCGATATAATTTATGTAAAAGAGAATTTGAATTTACTCCTTTTAAACTTAATCAATTGTGTTCATTAATCAATGCTATTATTAAAAATATGAATATTATTTTTATTGGTTTAGGGGGAGCATTAGGTTCAATTTTTCGTTACTTTTTAAGTTTATTCCCTATTAAAGGTGATTTTCCATTAAATACTTTTCTAACTAATTTTCTAGGAGCTATATTAATTGGAATAGTGGTTGCTTCTTCTTTAAAATTTAATCTGCCAGAAGAATTGAATATGTTCTTTAAAACAGGATTTTGTGGAGGATTTACTACATTTTCAACTTTTTCTCTCGAATCTTTTGAATTATTAAAAAGTAATCAATATGGTTTAATGCTCCTATATATGTTATTAAGTTTTGTTTTTTGTTTACTCGGTGTCTGGCTTGGAATGAAGCTTATAAAGTGAATTCAAAATTCATATAAGAATTTTTCACATAAATTTTGAAAAGCTATTCATCGAATTTTAACTTGAATTTTTAAAATGAAGTTTTTATAATAATTGCATCAAGTTTAACAAAGTAAAAGCAAAGGCGCTAAAGTTTCTCTTTAGCGCCTTTAACTTTTTCTAAGGAGTTATTATGAAGAAGCTTGAAATCATAATAAAACCAGACGATCTCGAAACCTTAAGGGACTTACTTGAAAGAAATCAGGTAAACGGGATGATGGTTGAAAACATTATGGGATATGGAAATCAAAAAGGTATAAAGCAGAATTACAGGGGGACTGAATATACCTCCTACTTTCTACCAAAAGTAAAAGTTGAAACAGTTACTACTGATGAAAGAGCACCAGCTCTAATTGATGCAATCAGTAGAGAGTTAAAAAGTGATGAAATTGGTAGTGGTAAGATATTTGTTTATACGGTAGATGATGCTGTTCGAATCAGAACAGGAGAAACCGGAGAGGATGCAATCTAATCAAAGAGGATTAACAAAACGTTAATTCTCTTTTTTTATTTTAAGGAGAAAATAATGAATTACGATATGATGATTAATATAGTTTGGGTATTCTTAGGGGCTGTTTTAGTCATGTTTATGCAACCAGGCTTTGCGATGGTCGAAACGGGTTTTACTAGAGCCAAAAATGCTGGAAATATTATGATGAAAAATACAGTAGATTTCATGATCGGCTCAGTAATGTTTTTATGTATTGGTTTTGCAGTAATGTTTGGTGGAGATAATCCCCTCATCGGAACTTATGGATTCTTTGATCCTGTTTCAATGAATCTTCCACAATTCCAAGCTTTAACACCTGAACTATTTATATTTTTCCAGACCGTTTTCTGTGCAACCGCCGCCACTATCGTTTCTGGAGCCATCGCTGGTAGAACCAATTTCCTGGCCTATTGTTTAATATCAGCTTTTGTTTCTTTAATAATTTATCCTATCTCTGGTCATTGGATCTGGGGCGGGGGCTTCCTACAACAGATGGGTTTTGTTGATTTTGCTGGATCAACCGCTGTTCATTCTGTTGGAGGATGGATTGCTCTAGTAGGAGCTATAATGGTTGGACCTCGTATTGGTAAATACACTAAAGATGGTAAATCAAACGCTATTCCTGGTCACTCATTAACTTTAGGAGCTCTAGGTGTTTTTATTCTCTGGTTTGCCTGGTTCGGCTTTAACTGTGGGTCCACTTTAGAAGTTAATGACGAAATAGGTCATATAGCTATGACAACTAATCTGGCAGCTGCTACTGGTGGGATTGCAACCATGGTCTTTACCTGGATTAGGTATGGAAAACCTGATGTTTCAATGACTTTAAATGGTGTTTTAGCTGGGCTGGTTGGAATTACAGCGGGTTGTGAAGTAATAACTTTATATGGATCAATATTAGTAGGACTTATCTGTGGAATAGCAGTAGCTCTGTTGGTTCCTTTTCTTGATCATAAATTAAAAGTTGACGATCCTGTTGGAGCTATTTCAGTTCATTGTGGTTGTGGCGTACTGGGAACACTTCTCGTTGGACTCCTGGCAGATTATGGAAGAGGAACACCTGATGCAATACTTGGTTTATTCTATGGTGGAGGTATCCATCTATTCTTAATCCAGCTATTAGGAGTAGTTTGTGTAGGAATTTGGGCAGTAACCATGTCTTTCTTATTCATGTATCTTCTAAAACAAGTTATTCCACTAAGAGTAGAACCAAATGTAGAAATTAAAGGACTCGATATTGAAGAACATGGTTGCGAAGCTTATGCCGATTTCGTCGGCAGAATGGGGCAACTGCATTAATTAGAGCTAATAATTATCCAAAATTTACTTAAGCCGCCGAATTAATCCGGCGGCTATTATTTATACATGGCTTCTAATAGTTCTATTCCTTTATTGGTTTTAAAAACTTTTTCTTTATAAGTATTAATCTGTTTTTTATCTAACTGATCTTCAAAAGCATTAACTAAAAAATCGGCTTCCAATAGAATTTGCCAGTCTATTCCTTCAACATCCTTAACTGTATGATGTTTACTAATTAGAAAACAGACTCTGTCAATTACGTCTTCAGGTGCTTTAACTTCTTCTAAAATCTCTCCGGCAATAGTAGGTCCTTCCAGTTCCTGGAGATGTCCAGCGGTTGAGTTATAAAGTTCTTCACATTGTTTTATCCCAATATCATGAAGTAAAGCAGACAAAGTTAATATAAACCGTTCAAACTCAGATAGACCTTCATCTTGAGCGATTATATCTGCAAAAGCAGTTACTTTAAGAAGATGTTGAATCCGTTTCGGATTACCATTATTAATCTGAATAGCTTTATCAGTAACTTTACTTAAAATTTCTTCTTTATTCATTTTTTTTAGCAATCTCAATTATTCTTGATAATCTTCTGTGTAAACTCGAACGGGAAATAGGAAAATCAGCTTTTCTAATTAATTTATTAATACTAATAGTGGGATGAGCCAACCTAAGTTCAGCAGCTTTTTTAAGCTCGTCCGGTAAACTTTCATATTGGTTGATCTTTTTTAAATATTCTATACTGTTTATCTGTTTGCTTGCAGCCAGAGCTGTTTTATTTATATTAGCAGTCTCAAAATTAATTCGTCGGTTGATATCCCCACGCATCTGTTTGAAGATAACCATATCTTCAAATTCAAAATACTTTCTATTAGCTTCAATCAGGGCCAGGAAATCGGCTATAGCACCTGATTCTTTTATATAAAGAACCTCTCTATTTTTTCTAACCCCCATCGAACAGGCTATCCCCAGAGATTTTAAAACTTCATAGCAAACTTCAATTACAGTACTATAATGAGAGTCCAGTTCCAAATGATAATTCGTCTGAGGGTTTAAAATAGTCCCACAACTGATAAATACTCCTTTTAAAAAGGCTTTCTGGGCTTTTCGGGAGTTAAATAAAATATCATTAAGAATAGGACTATAATAAAACTCTCCCAGCTTCTGAAGACATCCCAAATCCTTTAAAACTTTACCAATATCCGGATAGGATAGACTATAAAATTTATTTTTATGAATCCCAGACTTTTCCTGATAATTAAAGATACCCTTAACATTACAATCTTTAAACATTAACTGGTAAAAGTAACGGATAAAGGCTGAATTTTCAGATGAAATAGTAAATCCAATCTGGTCATTTTTAAAATCAAATCTTCCGCTTCCCAGAATAATACCAGAGATTAGGTATCTGGCCTCCTCCTCTTGCGGAAAATTTTCAAACAGATCATTTTTGAGTTCACTTGTATAACTCATTTTTTTATAGTGTTCTGATTTAAATAATAATTAAACAGTAATTCTGCTACCCGGTCAGTCTTATGACGAAGCTTATTCCCTTCTATAAGAAGCAAATCATCACTTAATAAAACACTGTTTCCAGCTTCCTTAAGCGGTTTAATAAATTCCTGACCTGCTTCTATATAACGTCTGTTTATTTCTTCAGGAACCTCTCCATTATTTTGGATAATAACGTCAATTTCGTTTTCACTTCCCAGATATTTTTGGATTTGTTTTAGATGTTCTTCCTGAGTCATATCAGTTGTCTCACCTACTTGTGTAGCTAGATTGGTTATCCAGAAAGTTAAAGCGTTACTATTCTTAATTGCTTGACTAATTCTAGGAACTAGTAAATTACATATAACGGAAGTAAAAAGACTTCCTGGTCCAAGAATTATTCTGTTAGCTTCTTCTATGGCTTCTATAGCAGCAACTAGCGGATTAATGAGTTCACTATCTCTTAGATAAATTTCTGCTATCTTACTTTTTTCTTTTGAGGCAACTTCCGGTATAGTACTTTCACCTTCGATAATAGTTCCATTTTCAAGCTTCGCGCAAAGTATCATTGGATCTAATGTAACCGGTAGAACCTGCCCTTTTATATGCAATACTTCTGAAGTCCGACGAATAGCCTGATAAAAATCATAACTGATCCCATCCATAGCGGCTAAAAATAGATTCCCAAAATTGTGCCCTTTTAATTCTCCTTCAGAGAATCGATAGTTAAACAGATCAGTCATTAGATTTTCATCTTCAGCCAGAGCTAGTATACAGTTTCTAATGTCTCCCGGTGGTAAAAGTCCCATATCAGCTCTTAACCGACCGGAACTACCCCCGTCATCCCCTACTGTGACTATAGCTGTAATATTATCAGTATATTCCTTAATTCCTCTAAGAATCGAACTAAGTCCAGTTCCACCGCCAATAGCTACAACACTGGGATTACGTAGATTTATAATATCCTTGGTTGAAAATCGTCTTATTTTTTCGGGACTCATCTTAAAAACCGGTCTTTATTAATATCACGGTGTTCTACACGTACTTTATAGTTTGGATTATCCCTAAATCGTTCAGCTAAGAGCTGAGTAATAGTAACAGAACGGTGTTGTCCGCCTGTACATCCTATAGCGATTGTTATATGGGTCTTATCGACTGTTAGATAAGAAGGAATAATCCCGACTAAAAGTTTATGGATATTTTCAAGAAATTCTTTAGCAACAGCACTTTCCATGACATATTCCTGAACTTCAACATCCTGTCCAGTTTTCTCTCTTAATTCTTCCACCCAGAACGGATTTACCAAAAATCTGGTATCAAATACAAAGTCAGCTGATTTAGGAACTCCATATTTAAAGCCAAAGGAAATAAAATTAAGCAGAATCATTTCAGGTTCATCATCCTGAATAATAATTTCTTTTAGATGTTCATAAAGATCAGAAGGTTTTAGTTCACTGGTATCAATAATTACATCTGCCAGATCCTTCATCTCTTTCATAATAGCTCTTTCATCTCCGATAGCGTGTTCAAGAGAACCGGAAGTTATAGAAAGCGGATGACGACGACGGCTTTGTTGATAACGTTTTACAATTGTTGAATCATCACTATCCATATAAAGAATCTTGGTATCATTATCCTGTTTTATTTTATAAATATCCCTGAATTTAGGGATTTCTTTTGATAAGGCAATACTTCTAATATCAGTAACAACTGCAATCTTGTCCTGTCCGGCTTCAATACACAGGTCAATAAACTTTGAGAGCAGTTGTATAGGCATATTATCAATACAGAAGAATCCAAAATCTTCCAGATAATCTATGGCCTGGGTTTTACCTGCACCGGAAACTCCGGTTATAATAATTGTTTCCATAATTTAATCGAACTTTACATTTATAATACGGTCATGATCAATGTTTGCATCGTTAATCATTTTCTCGGTTATACCGACATTACCTACATCTTTTACGTCGTGGGCATCACTTGCAACAGCAAATTTAACAGGATACTTCGCTGCAATCTTCAAATCTTCTGTGTTTAACCGGTTATGATGCTGATTAATCTCCAGAATAACATCCTTTTCGGCAGCCATTTGAGCCACTTTATCAATATCAATTGGCATCTTATCGCCAGGATGCGTAATCATATCGAGCATCGGATACTTCTCCATCATTCTTAAATAAGCATCCGTATTATGGTTTTTCATGAGATTTTTAATTCCAGGAATAAACTGACCAGCTACATTAGGAATAAAAAAGGTTCTAAAATTACTAAAATTATCCGGTAAATAGCCATAATGATAACCAGCATAGATGGAATCACAATATTCGAGTTCTTCATCATAAACATCTATTGTTCCATCCGAACCGATAATATTAGCTTCTATTCCCAGATAAACTTTAATATCATCATACTGATTATTATAAAAATCAATCTCTTCGCGCATTACTTTTAAATCTTTTGGATTAATTCCAAAGAAAGGATGATTTCTTCCATGATCACTTATCGTTAGTTCAGGAATTTTAAGCTCTCTGGCCCGTCTAACCATTTCATCAATAGTATTTTTGCCATGAGAGAAAGTTGTATGCGTATGGAGATCATGAGTTAACTTCATCATTGTGTTTCACCAATAAAGATAACTTCTGTTTCAAGATCTACTTTATTATTTTCTTTCACCGTTTTCTGAATTAATCTAATTAGATCAAGGACATCCTGAGCCGTTGCCTGATCTTTATTAATTACAAATCCGGCGTGTTTATCACTTACAGCAGCCCCACCAATCTGTTTTCCTTTAAATCCATTATCTTCTATGAGTTTTCCGGCAAAATATCCTTCCGGTCGTTTAAAAGTGCTTCCAGCTGATGGAAAATTTAGGGGCTGTTTACTGATTCGGCGGTTGGTCAGATCAGTTATTTTTTCTTTAATTTCTTCCTTATTACCAGGAATAAGTTCTAAAATAACCTCGGTAATTATTCTATTTCCTTCTTTAAAGATACTTTGTCTGTAACCAAAGTTACAGTCTTTTCCTAAAACAGTTTTAAGCATTCCATTCTCAAGATAGGTAACAGCTTTAATAATGTCTTTATGCTCACCACCATAAGCTCCCGCATTCATAAAAGTTGCGCCACCGATAGTTCCTGGTATTCCAGATGCAAACTCATATCCTGTAAGGGAACTATTCATAGCAACTTTTGCAATATCCCGAAGTTTAGCACCACAACCAGCAATTATTTCATTCTTATTAACTGAAATATTATTTAAATGGTTTAAACAGATAATAATTCCCCTATAGCCTTTATCAGAGACTAAAAGGTTATTACCACCACCCAATATATAATAAGGAAGATTTAGATTATTAATTATGTCTATTAGTTTAATTAATTCATCTGTATTAGAAGGAGAGATAAAATAATCAGCTGGACCACCTATCTGAAAAGACGTATGTTTTTTCATTGGTTCGTCTTTTTTTATCTGTTCCGGCTTTATTATCTCCTTTATACTGTCTTCAAACTCTTCGTATTGACTGTTCAATTTTTTCCTTTAATTAAAAAAAAGTATTTTCGAGAAATTCGGAAATACTTAAAACATTTGGATTGGCTCAGGAACTTTATATCCAGGATGTTCCTCAGCAAACTTTTTATTCTTATATGAACCCCATACAATAACTAGTGGGAAGGCTACTCCGTATAGAAGCATCATAAAATTAAATGCATCGTGGGAAGTAACAATTGAGACGATATTAATTCCCAGCTCAATAAGAGCCATTATAATTCCCATGGTCATTGAAGTTTTCCAGTAAAACGGATTGTTACTGTTTCTAAAGATTTGATAACCGAACATCATTTGAAAAACTGCGGCTATGGCGGTTAGTGCCAGCAGGATCGTATAACTCATCGGTGTCTGATGAGCCGCTGAGGTTAAAGCAACTAATTCTTCTTCACTCATCTGATTTAAACTTCTGACTGCCTGCCAGACTATAAAAGCAGTCGCTAAAGCCGAAATGAGTAGAAAAATACTCCCGGTCTTAACCAGAGTTTGTCCAGGAAGTTTCTTAACCGTGATCTTTTCTTCTTCCGGTTCAACTTCTTTAACCTTATTAGGTCTATTGGATTTTAAATCTTCTTTTCTTTTCTTTCTTCGCGCTCTTTTAGAACTCATAGTTAATCCTGACTTTTTTTAATATATTAACATAATTAAAATTGAATTTTACCATATTTCAGCAAATCAAAAAAATTATGGTGATATAATTATTTAAAGGAACAAATGAAATCTAAATTTACAAGGTACCGTAATCTTATTAAAAGACCCCTTCGGGAGGTACAGAATAGGCTTCATTTGAGTACCGATGAATTATATAAACTGTTAAAAGTTTGGCTTGATCAGGGTTTAATCAGCCCTAAGAATCCTCATTTAAACGAAATTAAAAGAATAAAGAAACGGGAGGCAAATAAAGAGATACAGCAAAAGAACGAGGAAGATTACCTGTCTTATCAATATATGAGACAGGAAGGCTACTCAATTGAAGATATTTCATTAACTCTTGAACGGGATATTGATAAAATTGAGAGATATGAAAGACGCTGGTATCATGAACTACTTAAGAAGGTAAATAAAGAAGCAAGTATCGATGAGATCCACAAAGAAACCGGTATTCCGGTTTTAATTCTTAAAGAACTGCAGGAAACTGAGAAACGCAGACAGGAAGAAGTTGAGTTACAAAAGCAAAAGCAGATTAAAAATAATATTGCCTATGCCAATAATTACTTTCCTCTTATAACTGAACGTCCACAGGATGTATTGATATTTGACCTGGAAGGAGTTCAAAGACCAGATGAAATTCTGGAAATTGCAATCATTGATATCAATGGCGAGGTTAAACTAAATACTTTAGTTCGACCCACTCATCCTATAGGTTATCATATTTCACAATTAACTGGCATAACAGACTCAATGGCAAAAAAAGGAATTGGTTTATATCAGGCACTCAGAGAATTTAAAAAAATCGCAGACGGAAAACTTCTCTTTAGTTGGGGTGGTGAGTATGACAGAGTTTTACTAAATTCTGCTATGAAAAGAACCGGAATTCATATAAACTGCGAATTTATTGATGCTCAGAAAATTTATTCAGGTATACATGAAAGCAATAATTTAATCGCTTTATATAAAGCAGCTGATGAGGTTGATCAGTCCCATAGAGCTCTGGATGACTGTTATATGTTATTAGATGTAATAGAAGATTTAGAAGATATTAATCAAAAATCAGGAAATAATAATGAGTGAATTAAATTTGACTTATCCGGCAATTTATCATGAAGATGACGATTTTATCTATATTGAAGTTCCGGATCTGGAAATTGAAGAATTTAAAATTCCGGTATCCCAAAGACCAAATATGGTAGATATTACCTGGGATAAGGGTAGTCAAAAATTAACGGAAAAATTATTAAGAGGTGAAGCATTTCCACCTTCTAAAACTTTAGACGATCTGGAAGTTTTTAAAGGAAATGATAAAGATGCTTTTCTTCTGGAATATATAAGAGAATAAGGATTAGAATTTTGATTCTAATCCTTATTATTTTTATTTTGTTTTATTTCATTTTTAAATTCCATTGACTTAGGATCATATTCTTTCCAGTTGGGCTGATTACTATATTCGGCTTCAGCTATTTCCCTACTACTTATTCTCTTTTCTTCATTGGTTTTAAAGAGCGAATAGATAACCCCAAATACCGGTACAGCGACAATCATACCCATTAAACCGAGCATTTTACCCCCTACGATAATGGCAGCTAGAACCCAGATATCTGGTAGACCAATTGAGGTTCCAATAACTCGGGGATAAATAACATTACGCGCAAACAACATAATAACTACAATTAATACAGTAAAGATAATAGCTTTAATTGGACTTACCGTAATAATTAAAATAACTCCAATAATCCAAGCTATAAGTGCTCCAAAGAGAGGGATCAAACAAAATACCGCAATCATAGTAGTTATCATTAAGGCATCTGGAATTCTAAAAATTAAGGCTCCTATAAGATAGAGAACAGCCATTGATAGGGCATCAACGAAACGACCATAGATAAAATCTTTAAAATTTCGACTGGTTAGATGAATTATATAAAGAACTTCATTCGCCCATTTCTTAGGTAGATAGGCATAACAAAGTTTACGACCGTTTTCCATCAGGAAATTCTTAGACAACAGAATATAAATAGCAAAGATGAGAGCAATAAAGAAATTCATTACTGAATGGACACCGGTAGAAGCTGCACTGAAAGTCTTTGGTAAAGTGCTTTTAATAATATCACTCGTTGAAGAACTGATCGAATCAGCATGGGTTTTTAATTCACTGAGTAAATTTTGCAAGGAGGCACTAAATCTCGTATGATCTTCCAGAAAAACTCTTATTTCATCTAAAGCAGAAGGAAGTCTTTCAAAGAGTAATCTGAAAGTATCAAAAAGTTGTGGAATAATTATTAATGTTACCAGAACTAATACCAAAACGATAACCAGTAAAGAGACTAAAAGATTTAGAGTTTTTCTTAACTTATCATTTAGAATCCTATCAGGTGTAAATACCTTGTGGCTAAAGAAATCCATAATAATATTAACTAGGAAGGCTATACACCCACCAATTACTAATACTTCAAAGACGTGCCATAACCATGGGAAAACGCCCAATACTGTTCTAATATTTAAAACTATCGCTAAACAGACAGCTATAAAAAGAACAAGATAAATAGTATTCTTATATTTTTTCATGGTTTTTCTCCTTAAGGAATTAATATTTATTTACCCGATTTGATCTAATGTTCATACAATACGGAAAATTATTAAAAGAATTTAGGAGTTTTAAGAAAATTTGGCAATAAAAAAAAACCGGCCAAAGCCGGTAGAATAATCTAATAAATGGAGCGGCAAGCGAGGCTCGAACTCGTGGCCTTCGGCTTGGGAAGCCGACGCTCTACCAACTGAGCTATTGCCGCGCCGGACTTTTATTTTAAAAAAATTATTTCGAATTGTCAACAGTAAACTATTTTAATTAGGGGAGATCTCTCAAAAATTCTTTTCAATATTATTAGTTAATTTAAATCTAAGTGGATATAATAAAAGAAAAAATCAGGAGGAAACCACTTGCCTAATTTTAATGATGATCAGGAAAATAATTCAGACAGTACTCTTTATCAAAGAATAGAGGAACGAATTGACGAATTAAGACTGTTCGATGATATTTTTTTCAGAGCTTGCCTAAAGGATAATAAAAAAGCACTTGAACTGATATTAAGAATCATCATGCAAAAACCCGATCTTGAAATAATTAATGTAAACACACAAGA
>CANQNI010000036.1 GCA_947625175.1 uncultured Eubacteriaceae bacterium
AGACATAGGTCCACGATGTTGTCCATGACGTTTAATAACACCCTGGAATCCCTTACCCTTGGATTTACCTGAGATATCGACTGTTTCTCCAGGTTCAAAAATATCTACTTTAATTACATCCCCAGAATCATAACTATCGGTATCATCAATACGGAATTCTCTTATTAAACGGGTAGGTTCTGCATCATATTTCTTAAAATGACCTTCACGAGGTTTTGTTACATTTTTTGGTTTAATTTCACCAAAACTTAATTGAACGGAATTATAACCGTCAGTTTCTTCGGTCTTCTTTTGAACTACTTGACATGGTCCTGCTTCTATAACAGTAACCGGAATAACTTCTCCCTGTTCAGTAAAGAGTTGAGTCATTCCAACTTTACGCCCAATAATCGCTTTTTTCATATTTATCTTCCTTTATCTGTAAAAATCAATAATCCATCTGGATTAACCGGTTAAACTTTTATTTCAATATCAACACCAGCCGGTAAGTTTAAACGCATTAGAGCATCTACTGTTTTAGGCATAGGATTGATAATATCTATTAGGCGTTTATGGGTTCGAATTTCAAACTGTTCTCTTGAATCTTTATATTTATGGACAGCTCTTAGAATTGTTATAATTTCCTTTTCTGTTGGAAGCGGAATTGGTCCAGAAACGGTAGCACCAGTATTCCGAGCAGTTTCAACAATCCTACTGGCTGACTGATCCAGCAGTTTATGATCGAACGCTTTTAGCTTAATCCTAATTTTTTGTTTTGCCATTAATGATCTCCTTTAAAATGAAATACACTGTAATATTGACATTAGTTTACGTCCTCACCCTCGGGTATCCCACCCGAAGACTCTAAAAAAAGTTGCTCTGTTAATGAACGTAACGCCCGATTCCAGATCGGACTTTCTCGGTAAGAGTTACCTGAATTAGGCAACAGCAACATCTTACTTCATCGCAAACAGTCAACTCGATATATCTTATATCAATTGTTCTATTCTTTCAAGAAAAAATTGAAAAAAATTATTTGATTTTCATAAAAACGTCAATTAATCGTATTCAATTTTTGCTAGAACAATTGTTATAATGTTTTTAAAGAAATTAGCAAGAAAATTTCAACTAATTAGCGCGTTAATTTTTGAATTGTAACAAATAATGTTAAAATTGTAAATAATGAAAAGAATATTAGGATCTATGCGTAGAGCGATTCAGGATTACAATATGATCCAACCCGGCGATCGGATAGTTGTAGGTGTTTCCGGTGGAAAAGACAGTATGGCATTGCTTCATTCCCTAAATCTTTATCGACGCTTTTCACCTGTTCCCTTTGAATTAGGAGCTATTACTGTAGATCTCGGCTTTGAGGATGTAGATTACACTTCTATTAGCGAATATTGTAAAGAAAACGACATTCCGTATTATATAAAGAGAACTGATATTGGTAAAATCGTTTTTGATATTCGCAAAGAAAAAAGTCCCTGTGCTTTATGCTCAAATTTAAAAAGAGGAGCCCTACATAAAGAAGCTAAATTACATGGATACAATAAAGTAGCTTTAGGCCATCATAGTAATGATGTAGTTGAAACTTTCTTTATGTCTTTATTTTATGAAAGTCGTTTAAACTGTTTTGCTCCTGTAACTTATCTGGATCGGAGCGAACTTACTGTGATTAGACCTTTTATATATATTAAAGAGAAGGATATTAAATTTAACCAAACATTAAAGGAACTACCAGTAATTAAAAGCAATTGCCCAGCTGATGGTATAACTAAACGTGCTGAAGTAAAAGATTTGATTCGCTCACTGCAAAAAACCTATCCTGATTTAATTGATAGGGTTTTAAAAGCCATATCAAATAAAGAACAATTGCATTTATGGTTTTCTTAAAACTTAAGAGGAGATTTTATGAACGAAAAAATTTTGGTTGTTGATGATGAAGCAGCTATTGTTGATTTAATTAAAACAGAACTAGAATTTGAAGGATATAACGTTGAAACGGCTTCTGATGGAGTAATGGCTATTGATAAAGCCAAATCATTTGTTCCTGATTTAATAGTTTTAGATATTATGTTACCGAAGAAAAGTGGATATGATGTTTGTAGAGAAATTCTTACCTTTATGGATGTTCCTATAATTCTTCTTACAGCTAAAACTAATATTATTGATAAAGTATTGGGATTAGAACTAGGAGCTGATGATTATTTAACTAAACCATTTGATAATAGAGAGCTTTTAGCCCGAGTCAAAGCTCATTTAAGAAGAGCTCAGAAAAATGAAGAAGCGGGCCAAAGAAATGAAAAAATTTTAAGAAATGGTCCACTCGAAATAATTCCAGACGAACGTAAGGTTTCAATAGATAATAAAGAAGTCCATCTAACTCCAAAAGAATTTGATTTACTCTATCTCCTGGCAGACAATATTGAACAGGTTTTTCAGCGTGAAGCTCTTCTCGAAAGAATCTGGGGTTATGATTACTTTGGAGATACCCGGACAGTTGATATGCATGTTCAACGTATTCGCCGTAAAATTGATCTACCTTCAACTAAATTTATTAAAACAGTATTTGGAGTAGGATATAAAATGATCCGTGTATGAGATTTTATAATTATAAACTAAAATTTGTTGCTTATAATACTTTAACCTATTTGGTTATAACCTTAGCTTCCCTTTTTTTAATTCTTCAAGTTTTATGGTATTTATCAATTAATAATATAAAAGAAGAATTACTCCAAGTTGGAACTGATGTTAATCTTTATTTTCAGGAAAAAACTGCTGATATAAATAAGGATGAAGATAAATTAACTTATTATATAAAAAACTCTGGTGATATTTATAATGCAGTAGCGAGCTATAGTAATTGTCAACTCCAATTATTTAATCTTGATGGCCAACTAATAGCTTCGGATACTAATAATGATGAAGCTGTTAATATGACTAAAGAGATCGCTGAAAGTAAAGACACTCTAAAACCAGTTATATCAATACGGACAGATGATGGACTTAGACAAGTCTGGTTATTATCACCAATAATAACTAATAATGACCAAATCATTGGTTATTCAGGAATGATAAAGTCTTTAGCCCAAGCTGATCAACTTCAGCAACTAGTTCTTGAAATAATTGGCGCAATCTTTCTTATAGGATTCTTCATAATAATTATAGTATCTTATTCACTTGGAAATAGTTTTATAAAACCTATAAAAACTTTAACCAAAATAAGTTCTGAAATTAATAATGGTCAATATGATAAGGTAATTCAATATAAAAAACAGGATGAAATTGGCGTCTTAACTAATGTTTACAATCAAATGATTCAAAATATTAATAATGTTATTATCCAATTAAAAGGTGAAAGAAGACGCTTAGCTAATATTCTTGCTTCTCTGGACGATGGTGTTATTGCTGTTGATGACGAAGGGAATATCTTATTAACCAATAAATACGTTAAAACTTATTTTGATGTAGTAGATCCGAAAACTATTTATGATTTTGAATTTCAAACTTCTTTAATTAACTTATTCAATAATCTTAAGACTGGAAAGAAGAATATTATTGAAGAAGTTGAAGTTAAAGGAAGGGTCTTATTAATTACTGGTTCTCCTATTACTTCCGATGTTATTGAAGAAAACTACTTAATAATTATTAGAAATATTACAGCTGTCAGAAATCAGGAAAAAGAACAAAGGAAATTTATATCTTCTATTTCACATGAATTAAGAACACCATTAACAACTATTATCGGGTATACTGATATGCTTAGTCGACGCAAAGTTGATAACCATGAATTACTCGAAAAATCTTTAAATACTATTAACCGGGAAGGTCATCGTTTAGTACGGTTAGTTGATGATTTAGTTAATGCAAATTCAGTTGAAAATATGGTTTCTACTATTCATTTGGAAGAAATAAATATTGATAAATTACTTGAAGATGTTGTTGATCAGATGAGAGTAAAAAGCTGGTCGAAAGAAATTGAAATAGCCTATAAAGCTGAAGATAATTTACCGAGTATTCCAGGTGATTACGATAGAATTCGTCAAATTTTTATTAATATAATTCATAATGCTATTAAATTCTCTCATCATGGTGGAAAAATTGATGTTGTCTTAACAAAAGAAGATGATCAATTCTTAAATATTTCAATTAGAGATTATGGAATTGGTATCGATCCTGCAAAAAAAGATTTAATCTTTTCAGCTTTTTACAGAGTTGACGAAGATAGAGCTCGAAATGAGGGTGAAGGAGGAGCAGGTTTAGGACTATACTTGGTTAAACAAGTTGTTGATAAACATAATGGACGCATTAAAATTGAAAGTGAAATAGATGAAGGTACTAATATAACTATCTTACTTCCAATTCAAAACGAAATCGTTGATGAAAAAGAGGTAATTTAATGAAAACTTTAAAACTATTAATACCTCTATTCTTAATATTCGTAACAGGATGTTCTAATATATTTATTGCTGACAACACAGTTTTGACAATTAATGATGAAAATGAAAATATTGCTATTATTGATTCAATTAATTTCAAACAACCTGGAAAAGTATGTTCAAAAACAAAGGAAAATAAATTACTTTCAATAAATAAAACAAATAATTTATATTCAATTGATATGTATGATCCAGTTAATTCAACACTGGTTAATTTAACAACTACTGAAAATCGAATATTTGATGTTCAGGCAGCTCAAGACGGTTTCTTTTATACCAGAAATAATATAAGTGATCCTTCAAACATTTTAATAAGCTGGTCTTCTTATGACAAAACAAAGGAAAGAACAATAACCAATCAAGCTGATAGTGTTGATGATACTATTTATGCTTATGATGGAGATAAAGTAATTTTCATCAATAATGGAAATGAATTAATTTTTTCGGATTCTTCAGGAAAAAGGAAATCCTATACTTTAAGCTTTCCTATTGATGTTAGAAAAATTAAATGGAGTAGCAAAAATTCTACTGGTTTTATAATTGGAAGAGAATTAGAAGAAGATGAATTTAATTTATATGAAATTATATTAAGTGATAATGATAGTGTAAGTATTAATACTATCGCCAATAATGTAATGGATATGGATTTAAATAAAAATGATGAACTGGTTTACCTTGAACAAACTTCCAGTAAAACAATAGCCTATATAATAAATAATTTTGAAACAGTAAATAAAATTCCATTATTTTCGGAAAATATTATCGATAATATTACTTTTGATGTAGATAATAAGGGAATTATTTATTCGGTTCAAAATTCAACTGGAATTAGATCTAACTTATGGTACTTTGATAAAAAAAATCAGAAAAAAACCCAGTTAACTTCTTCAATTCGGTTAATCTCTTCAATATTTTCTACTAAAGCAAATCAGATAATTTATTCAATTAGTCAACAAAGTTATATAGAAAACAACTCGTTAATTGAATCGAATAATTATATAACAAATTTAATTTATTCTATAAAATAATATAAGCTCCTTTTTTCTTTTATTGAAAGAGGAGCTTATTTATTTGAACAATTCTCTATAAATGCTTTAAATATTTTTCCGTCACTTAATTGTTTATCATATAAAACTTCTGGATGCCATTGGACAGCCACTCCAAAATTTAAATCATCTATATCAAAAGCTTCTATAAGTCCATCTGGACTAGTAGCTGATACTGTTAAGCCTTTTCCTAATTGATTAATTCCCTGATGATGATAACTATTTACTTTAACTTTTTTTCGTTTAATAATATTATATAAACTAGTATTTGGGTTTATGAAGATGTCATGCAACTGTTCCCTATTTTCATTCCAAGCCGGATGAAGAACAAAATTGGGATCAGGTGATTGTCTAGGTAAATCCTGTATTATTGTTCCCCCATGTAGAACATTAATAATTTGAAACCCACGGCATATAGCCAGTATTGGCTTATTTAATTTTTTAACTAAAGGATAGAAAGCACTTTCAAAATAGTCTCTTTCTGGAGCATAACCTGTTGTAGCTTCTAAATTTTCTAACTCATCCTCTCCATATAAATGCGGATTCAAGTCTTGACCTCCGGTAAAGAGAAAGCCATCAAAAGTTTGAGCAAGTTGATTCATAATATCTTTATTATTAGTTAATGGAAGCATTACCCCTATTCCACCAGCTTTCTCAATACTTCTTTGATATTGTGGAAATAATCGAACATGTCTCATTGGGGTTGTTATATCCAGTTGTGGGACTATTCCAATTAAAGGATAAGACATTTGTTAGTCCTTTCTAGTAATTTAAAGCTATGTCAAAAATAAAATTTCTTTCAAAAAAAGAATTAGAACAACTTAAAGAAATAGAAAACATGCCTCAAACATGTGGAATTAATCATAATATTAAAAACAATGAGAATCAACCAGAAGTATGTTCAATTAATCCCAATCCACCACAGGTATGTTCAATAGATCGTATTGTTGGATCAAGAATTAATAATCCTAAGGCCCCTCAAACTTGCAGTATAAATGAGCATTATAAAAGAGAAGATGTTAATGATGAAGTTCCTTCTCAGGAAAGTAAAATTATTGATAAGAAAAATTTTAATATTCTTGATACTTATGGTTTTAATGTTCCTGTTTCAGAAGAAGAACGAAATCAATTAATTAAAGAAATTAAAACAACTGCTCCAAAAGAAAATAAAAACATCTATATTAAAGTAACAGAAAATGGTCCTTATATTTTATTTGGGGATATTCCTATAATTGATGAAGGAATAAAAATAAATAAAAAAGGCCAAAGTATTGGATGGCAGGATAAAAAAGAACTCAAAACAGGAAAAGAAATATTTCTTTGTAGATGCGGTCAATCTAAAACTCCACCTTTCTGTGATGGAACTCATTTAAAAATAGACTTTGATGGTCAATGTACAGCCGATAATACTCCTTATGATGAAGCAGCTAAAATTTATCAAGGATGTCCTAATGCCTACCTTATGGATTATGAAGAATTATGTGCTATTTTAAGATTCTGTGATCCAGATGGTTCGTGTTGGAATTTAATAAAAGATTCTAAAACTCTTGAAGAAGCTGTTGATCAAACATATAATTGTGCTTCTGGACGACTTACTGTTATAAAGGATGGTAAAAAACTAGAGCCTAAATTAAATAAAGAAATTGAATGTATTTATGATACTGAGCGGAAGGTTTTAGGTCCACTTTGGGTAAAAGATTATATAGAAGTTAAAACTGATAAAATAGAATATGAACCACGTAATAGAGTTACTCTGTGTCGTTGTGGACGTTCTTTTAATAAACCATTTTGCGATGGGATGCATTTAACTTGTAATAAATTATCACCTGAAGAAATTGAAGAAAATGAATAAAAAGATTCTGTTAGCTTTAATAATTTTAATTGGCTGTTTATTAACTGCATGTTCAAATAGTGAAGTTGCAGAAAATGATGTTAGAGATGATACTGTTTTTACTCCACCCGAACAGGAAGAAGGAATTACTGGAGTTTGGTCATGTCAATTTTCAAATTTAACTCAAAATAATTATTTTTACGGAGACGGTAAATTTGTTTCAATACTTCAAGATATTGAAGAAGAAACCTGGTGTACTATGGCTCTATGGAGCGAAGATGATAATAAAATTACCTTAAAAGATCAAATTTACTATAAATATAATCCGGCTAATTCCGGTAATCAAAAATGGGAAAGAGTTGACTCTCCAATCGGATTTGTAAGTGCTACTCATATCTCTGAAACTCAAATAGATGTTGACGAAGTATTGCCTGATGGAAATACACTTACTGTAAACAATACTCGCGAGGCTAAAGATATTCAAGTTCCAAGCGATGTTGAAATAAATATTATAATCAATGATTTCTTGATTCATTAATTTTAGAAAGGAAGAAAAATGGTCACTAAAGATACTAAAATAATGGAAGTTATTAATACTTATCCTGAATCCATTAATGTTTTTGCTAATCATGGATTAGGTTGCGTCGGTTGTATGATAGCAAATTTTGAAACGTTAGGTGATGGAGCTGCTGCTCACGGTATTGATATAGATAAATTACTTGAAGATCTAAACAAATTAGAACCAGCGCAAGCATAAGTATAGAGGCAAGTAATCTTGCCTCATTTTTTTAATCGTTAAAAAGATAGATGCTTCAAACGAATATATTCATTCAGTGCAAGGAGTGCATTAGACCTTAAGTTCTATCTTTTTATTTGATTCTTCCGTTAATTCATTGTTTAAAACAGGTAAAACCTTATTATTAATATAATTCTCTATTTGTTCTGGGGCTCTACCAATATATAAACTAGCATCAAGTAACTTATTTAATTCTTCTTTAGTAAAATCAAAACTATCACTTTGAAGAATTAATTCGATTAAATTATTTTCTTTACCTCTTTCTTTTACGTTTTTACCTGCTTCCTGACTTAGTTTTCTTATTTCTTCGTGTAACTCTTGTCGGTCTCCACCTTTTTTAACTCCTTCCATAATTATATTTTCAGTTATCATGAAAGGTAGTTCTTCAATAATATGTTTTTCTATAGTTTTTTCATATACAACTAGCCCCTGAGTCACGTTTATTGCTATAAGTAAAATAGCATCAGTAGCCAAAAATGCTTCTGGAATTGAAATTCTTTTATTCGCTGAATCATCTAAAGTTCTTTCAAACCATTGGGTACTAGCTGTTAAGGCAGGGTTAATACTATTAGCTATAATAAAACGACTTAGTGAAGAAATTCTTTCCGCTCTCATTGGATTCCTTTTATAGGCCATTGCTGAAGATCCAACCTGACTTTTTTCAAATGGCTCTTCAATTTCTTTCATATGTTGAAGTAATCTTAAATCGTTTGAAAACTTAGAAAGGCTTTGAGCAATACCAGAAAGACAGTTTAAGATTCTTGAATCTAATTTTCTTGGGTAGGTTTGTCCTGTTAAATCAAATGATTCTTTAAATCCCATTTTTTCTGAAACTTTTTGATCTAACATTTCAACTTTATTAGAATCATTTTCAAATAAATCCATAAAGGAAGCCTGAGTTCCTGTGGTCCCTTTTACCCCTCTTAATTTAATAGTACTTATTAAATAATTTAGATCGTCTAAATCAATCATAAGATCTTGAATCCAAAGACCAGCTCTTTTTCCAACAGTTGTTAACTGTGCTGCCTGGTAGTGAGTAAGACCTAGAGTTGGTAAATCTTTATACTTTAAAGCAAAGTCACTTAGATTTTTTATTAAAATTAATAAAAGATTTTTAACTTGAAGTAAAGCTTCATAATATTGAATAATATCTGTATTATCACCAACAAAAGCCGAAGTTGCTCCTAAATGAATAATTGGTTTAGCACTAGGAACCTGATCTCCAAAAGTTCTAATATGAGCCATTACATCATGTCTTAATTCTTTTTCATATTGTTTGGCTAAATCAAAATCAATATTTTCAATATTATTTTTCATATCCTGAATTTGTTTATCAGTAATATTTAAACCTAATTCTTTTTCTGCTTCAGCTAGAGCTACCCATAATTTTCTCCATGTTTGAAATTTAAAATCAGAAGAAAAAATATGTTTCATTTCATTTGAAGAATATCTAGTAATTAATGGATTTTCATAAAATTTGCTCATTGATTATACCTATATTAATCTGTTTTATACTTACCTTCCAAAACAGTGTTTTCATATTCTTTAAAGATTCTTTTAATTTCTCTTGCTTTACCGGTCTTTTCATCAATATCAATTAAAACCCCATTAAACTGATAAGGGTATTTTAGTTCTACTCGATAACGCTGTGGAATTTTAGTACGAAGTTTTTTAATTATAATTTCTTTTTCTGTTCCAATAACACTATCTTGAGGACCTGTCATTCCAACATCAGTAATATAAGCTGTTCCATTGGGTAAAACTCTGTTATCAGCTGTTTGAACGTGAGTATGAGTTCCAACTATAGCAGAAGCTCTCCCATCATAACAATTTGCATAAGCCTGCTTCTCGCCAGTAGCCTCTCCATGAAAATCAATAATTAAAATATCACATTCTTTATTAAGTTGATCTATGACATTATCAGTGAGCTGAAAAGGTGAATCCATATCAGGCATATAAGCCTGACCAGAGATATTTAAAACTCCAATACGCGTTCCTTTATGCTCTTTTACCGTAAAAGCTTTTCCCGGAACTTCAGAGGGATAGTTCAAAGGTCGTAACATCATTGGATATTTTGATATATAATTAACAGTTTCTTTCTGATGAAAAGTATGATTTCCCATCGTAACTACGTCAATAGGTGCTGTTAAGAGTTGTTTTAAATTTTGTTCTGTCACACCTTTTCCTGCAGATGCATTTTCTAAATTAGCAATAACAAAATCAGCATTACATTCTTTTTTTATATTAGCTAAATCGTTTAATATAACTTTTCTTCCTGGACGTCCAACGACATCACCTACCATTAAAACTCTCATTCTTCTTTCTTCTTACTAATAAATTTTGAATTTACGCTTTCCTTAATTTTATTCTGTTTTTCTTCAGGTAGATTCTCTTTTTTCTCTTCTTGTTTAATCTCCCAATGAATTAGAAGAGTTAATGAAGCTCTTAATATTATTAATCCACCAATAAAATATAATTCATTAATTTCACGAACTACAACTGTTCTAATAATCTCACTACCTAACTTAAACTCTAAACTCGTGGCCATACCTTGGGCTAATATTAATCTCAAATTTGGATTTTGAATAATATAATCTTTAACTCCACGTATTCCCGCAATTATTAAAACAATAATTCCAACTAGCTCAAAACAGGTCATTGACCAATGTGCTAATGACTCTAAGAAATTTTCAAATACCTCTAACATTTTTTTAGTTGTTTATTCTATCTTATTTATAAGTATATCAAAATAAAATTCCCCAAGGGTCACTTGGGGAATTAATTATTTCGCATATTCAATTTGTCTTGTTTCTCGAATTAAATTAATTTTTATGTTTCCAGGATATTCTAATTCATTTTCAACTTTTTTTGCAATATCCTTTGATAGTAAAAACATTCTTTCATCATCAATCACATCAGGTTTAACCATAACTCGAATTTCACGACCAGCTTGAATTGCATAAGATTTTTCAACACCTTCAAATGAGTTCGCAATATTTTCTAAATCTTCTAATCTTTGTACGTATGAAACTAAAGATTCATTACGAGCTCCTGGTCGAGCAGCTGAAATTGTATCAGCTGCCTGTACTAATACAGCTTCAAGAGTCGTTGCTTCATAATCACCATGATGGGCTTCTACCGCATGAATAACTTCTCTTTTTTCTTTATATTTTTTAAGTAAATTCACTCCAATATCAACATGGTTACCTTCAACTTCATGATCAATCGCTTTACCAATATCATGGAGTAAACCTGCTCTTTTAGCAATTTTTACATTTCCACCTAATTCAGCTGCCATTATCCCAGCTAAATGAGAAACTTCAATAGAATGTTTTAATACGTTTTGACCATAACTAGAACGGAATTTTAATCTTCCTAAAAGCTTAATTAATTCAGGATGAAGATTATGTATACCAGCATTATAACTAGCTTGCTCACCTTCTTCTCGAATCTGAGTCTCAATTTCCTGTTCTGCTTTAGCCACAGTATCCTCTATTCGACCAGGATGAATTCTACCATCTAAGATTAATCGTTCTAAAGCTATACGGGCTATTTCTCTTCTAATTGGATCAAAACCAGAAAGAATAACAGCTTCAGGTGTATCATCAATAATTATTTCTATTCCTGTT
>CANQNI010000037.1 GCA_947625175.1 uncultured Eubacteriaceae bacterium
AGGCCGAATGTTAATTATCTTATTTTTATTGCTGTATTTTCCTTTTTGTCCGTGCCGGTACAACCGGAAAGCTTAAAATCAGGGCGAAAACAGCCCTCATGTGGTATAATTTCGCTCAAGAAAACTGTTAAAAAAGACGGAAAATTCAGGTATTCCGGTGAATCGCAACCTTTCCCAACCGTATTTTTTAACGTTGGGATCGCAAGATTGCATTTTGGTCACCTTTTATAGCATTTAGTCACCTTTTAAAGCACAAATGGGGTTTTGGTCACCTTTTATAGCATTTGGTCACCTTTTAATGTCGTCTAACACCTTTATAGAATTGAATTCTTTTATTACTTCCTCTCTTTTACCGCAAGACATATTTCCTTCGGGACAAGGACCAGTTAAACAGTTAGGGCCAGCATCTTTAAATAAAGTTGGAGCTACTTCGTAAGCTTGTCTTAACATTTCTTTTGCTAAGTTTCTAATTTCCCATTGGGCTCTATTACAACAACGGACATTAAAGAAATGAAGTAATTCTCTAGCATTCATTGTAACAACTATCATTGTTTCAGTAGCATTAGGAAGGACAAATCTAGCATCTTCTATAGCTTTCTTTTGAGCTGAACTTACTGCTCTTTTTTCATCTATTCCATTATTAATAAATTCTTCTTTATGTTGTTCTGTTAATATATCAGCTATTTGATCATAGGATTCTTGAATATCTTTCATAGTTTCTTCAAAAATCTTTTTTGTTTCTGGGTTTTTTTCTATTTCAGGTGGAATTATATAATCAAATTGATCTTCGGAAACATATCTTTGTGATTTTTGGCTATAAGAAGCTACTCTATGTCGAACTAACTGATGAGTTAAAGAACGACTAACGCCTTCAATTCCAAAGGTAAAAGTAGCATGTTCAATAGGGGAGGCATGTCCAAAACCCATTAACATATTTAAAAACTTTGTTGAGGCTTGATCATCAAGATTATCCATTATTTCAGAAGCCGGTGTACTTGAATAACAAAGTTTAGCCGCTGAAGCAATAACTTTTTCAGGAGCGGGAGTATAAGCTAATAATTTTACTTTTGGTTCTACTTTCAAAATAAAAATTCTTTCTAATAGATTCAAAAGAAATTATAGCATAGTGAAAATGTTACAATAAGAAAAGAGAGAATTATTAGAAATTTAAAATGAAGAGAATATTAAATATAATTGTAATAGCTTTAATTTTTAGTTTTATTTTAGAAAATCAAATATTAGCCGCTTTACCGAGTTTACCTGCAGATGAAGGAATCTTATTAATTGATGAAGACACAAATACTATTATTTATGAACAAAATAAAGAAGTCCCATTCGAGCCAGCTAGTACAACTAAATTATTAACAGCTTTAGTACTAGTAGATACGATCGATAATCTTGATCAGTTAGTTACTGTAGGTAATGAAATTAATGAATTTACATATGCTGATAGCAGAGCGATGATATGGGAAGGACAGCAACTCACCTACCGAGATCTTTTATATGCAATGTTAGTTCCTTCAGGTAATGATGCGGCACAATCAATTGCAGTAAATGTTGGAAAAATTTTAGCTAATACTCAAGATAAAGCTACAGCCGAAGCTGCTTTTATTAAGGCTATGAATCAAAAAGCTTCTGAATTAGGATTGACAAATAGTAACTTCGTTAATCCTCATGGTAGAAGTAATCCAAATCACTACACTACGCCTGAAGATTATATTAAGGTAACTCAGGCAGCTTTTAAAAATGATGCAATAAAAAGCGCTGCATCAGCTAAAGAATATATTATAAAAAATCAGGATGGATCAAATAATGTTTTACATAGTTCTGATTATTGTTTATATACTAATAGCAATGATATGGCAGGTTATTCAGGTATAAGTTTCTTGTTTCCTAATTTAGTTCCGGGCGTTGTTCAGGATAATCCGTTATATTCCAAATATATTAATGCAGCGAAAACGGGTAGTACTGATAGTAACAAACGAACCTATGCATTTTATTCAGATCAACCAAACAATAATGTTTATGGAGTGATTTTTAATTGTGATGAAATGTTAGGTATTTTTAGTCAATCTAAGGAATTAGTAGAATATTTAAATGAAAATTATCAAAATAATGATATAAGTGAATTAGTAGAAAAACAAAAACCTGAAATAGAAAATATTAGTATTTTATCGCCTAAAGAACTTAATATTAAAGTAACAGAAACTGAAATATATGACGATAAAAACAATTTAGATAAAATGAATGTAACTTATCGATTCAATGAGGATTTAATTAAAGAAGAAAATGGTAAATATACATTATTAGATACTATTCATAAAACTGAAAAAATTGGATCTGCCTTAGTTAATAATAGTAATGGATCTGTTAAGACAATTCCTATTTATGCAGAAAATAACTATGTTCCAAAAACCTGGATTGATTATTTAATAGATAATCCAATATATCCAATAATAGGAATTGTTCTAATAATATTAATTATAGCGATTATTGTTTATAGAAAACGGAAGAATAAAAAAGCGGAGAACGATATTTATGAGATTATTTAGAATACTTCGTTTATTATTTAGATCTCGAAATGATGTAAAAGAAACAGATAGATTATTAAAAGTTTTAGGACACAGATATTTTCCTCAATACGATCATTTTGGTCAGGCCTTAAAGGAAGTCGGAGAAACTTCATTATATATAGGATATGAAACGAAATCAATCGAAAAAGAAGTTGAAGAAGTTAGAAATAAATTAGAAGATTTGGAGTATGAAATTAAAACAGTTCAAAAGAGTTTTAACCGGTTTAAAAGTAGAAATAAAATAGTCTAAATTAATAAAGCAGGTATCTGATTATACCTGCTTTATCTTATACCGGGTAGATTAAATTTTCTTCATTTATATCGTATAAAACTTCATTTAAAAATTTGTCAGCTTCGTAATTTGCCATTCCAAGATTTTGATCTAAATAATTTCCACAATCTCTAGGGAGAGCACCGGGAATATCTCCATCAAAGTCCCTAATGAATTCAAACATTTCCGTCATTAATGGAACAATATCTTTTGAATTTAAATCACCTTTCATAACTAGATAATTTCCAGTTCGACAACCCATTGGACCGAAATAAATAATATCTTCTTTAAATTCAGGATGATTTCTTAAAAAAGTGGCTCCTAGATGTTCTATTGTATGAAGCTCAGCCGTATTCATTACAGGCTCTCTATTCGGCTCTTTCATTCTAATATCAAATGTTGTTAAAATTTCGTCTCCAACCTGATCTTTTCTAGAGACATAAAGACCTCTTTTTAATTTTTCATGATTAATAGTAAAACTAGGTATTTTATCCATTTCATTTTTCCTTTAAGTAAGTTTGAATAGCAGTTAGATAATGAATCAAGATATTTCCTGACCTTTTAATTAGAAATTTTTCCTGAAATGCTTCAATTGGAATAGATTTTCTTCCTCCACGTTTAGCATTTTCCCAATACCATAATAGATCCTCAAAAGGTAGTAAAAAAATTTTTTCGTGGGAAACAAAACTCACAATCAAAAAGGCTAAACCATCCTGTTTATCAAAAGAATCCATAAATTTTATTTGGTGTTCATGAATATTCTCTAATGGTAAATAATTAAGTTTAGTTTCTTTCGCATCAAAACAAATAGGAATACCCTGGACATTTCCAATATAGTCAACGGTAGACTTTTTATCGAAATAAGCTAAAGTAATTTGACCGTGCTCGTTATCAAGCTCTACTGGTTTAATTGGGGTAGGAACTTTTTGAACTACAGCTAAGTTATTCTCTAAATAATAATTATTACTTGTATTTATACATTCTTCCAGAAAACTACCTCTTAGATCATGTTGTTTTTTCCAGTAAGCCACTAGTTATTAAATTCTCCTTCTAGGATCTTCTTAAACTGAATCGGCACTTCCGCAGAAGCGTTTAATAGTTCTTTATTATCATTGTATAAAATATAATTAGCTGCATGAAGTAATTGATTGCTTAAATTATACTTTTTTTTAAAATAATTATTAATCTTATTATTTCCATATTTAGGATCGCCAATTATAGGGAATCCAGCTTCGCTGAGCTGAGCTCTAATCTGATGAGATTTACCAGTAATCAAATCTACTTCTAATAATGTTAACTTTCCATTTCTTTTTATCGGTTTGTATTTTAATTCAACTTGCAAATCTCCATTTAATATAGCTTTATTATCTTTTACATCTTTTCGGTAAGAATTAACAAGTTTTCCTGGTTCTTTAATATCACCGATTATTAAGGTTAAATAAGTTTTTTTAGTTTGATGTTCTTTAATTAATTTAGCCGCTAATTTCTGTATATAATAGTTTTTAGGAATAATTATAATTCCACTTGTATTTCTATCTAATCTATTAAGTGGTGCAGGTGAGAAAGTACTATTGGATTTTAAAGAATTGGAAATTATATCAGAAACAGAAATATCATCTGAGGAGTCGGGTTGAGTTAATAGTCCAACCGGCTTATTAATAACAATAAAATTATCATCTTCATAAGCCGGTGGTTTTAAAATTCTCTGTTTATCTTCAGGAATTGAAATTTTCTTTTGTTTTCCTTTAAATTTTTCTATTGTTTCATTCGAAAAGTAAATTTGAATTTTATCTTGATCCTGTAATATTTGATTTGGTTTAGCTTTTTTATTATTAATTGTAATATTTTTTTTACGGATACTTTTTTGAATTAATGTTGGATCTATTTTTGGAAGTAATTTTTTTATATACCTATCTAATCGTTGCCCAAGACTATTTGAGTCTATTAAATATTCAGTCATTATACGTTACCCAAGTGAATTGTATTCAAGTATTTTGAAGCAATTCCGGCTAAAGCATGTAATGTTTCAATAGGAGTAGCTTCAGTTTCGTCCATTTTATAATTTGGGAAAAATCTTGTTATATGTAGTGGTATATTCTCGTCAATACTGGCTAAGTATTTTGATATTTCTTCCATTTCTTCTACAGTATCATTAACACCAGGAACAACTAGTGTTGTTACTTCAACATGACATCCTTCATCATGAGCCGTTTTAATATTTTGTTTAACTGTTTCTAGATCTCCACCGATTTTAGGATATAATTTTATCCCCTTTAAATCGATATTAAATGCATCAGTATTTTGAGCTACTTCTCTAAAGATCTCTGGATTAATACCACCATTAGTTACTACAACCGTTTTAAGACCATTCTTATGAGCAAATTTTTCTGTATCCAGAACATATTCATAATTAACTAATGGTTCATTATAAGTGAAAGCTATTCCTATATTTCCATAGGGCATTAACTTTAGAGCCTGATTAACCAGTTCAGTTGGAGAAATTTTGTGTTTAGGAAAACTTTCACCACCATTCATTGAAATTGAATGGTTTTGGCAAAAAGGACAATTAAAATTACATCCAAAGTTACCTACTGATAAAATTTGACTTCCTGGATAAAAGTGAGCTAGAGGTTTCTTTTCAATGGGATCTAGAGCAATAGAAGAAACTGTTTCATAATTTAAAGTTTCAATAGAACCGTTAATATTTCCCCTTGTATGACAAAGTCCAATTTGGCCCGGTTTCAGTCTACAATGATGAGAGCAAACATTGCAAGAAATTGTATTATTCAACATGACGTATAACCTCAAAACGTTCTACATTAATAGGCTCATTCGGTAGAATTCCAGCTTTTTGACAAGCAATTCCTAGCTGTTCTTCAATCGTATCCACACCTTCTAAGTCAGGAAGAAGTAATCCTTTTCTATAGTCTCTACTAACTATTACGCCATACTTTTTCGGATCAAGTTCTTCTAGTGAGCTTATTGGTTCTGCTGGTCCTAAAACATCAACAGAATAAACTAGATCATCAAGTTCATCTTCTCTGACGGGAGTAAATCTAGGATCGCGTGAACATGCGCTTATGGCATTATGAATTATTTCTTCACCTAAATTATCATAAACAGCTTCGATAGTTCCTATACAACCTCTGAGTTGACCATTCTTTTTTAATGAAACAAATGCTCCAGATTTATTGTTAAGTAATTCTTTATCAATTTCTTCAAGTGTTGGAAGATTTCCTGTTTTAGTATATTCTTCAACAGTTTCTTTTGCTAATTTAACATAAGGATCTTTAATTTTATTCATTCTTTTTCTCCTTAATTTCTATTTGAGCACATCCATAACCAACTCCGAAAGGACCTTCATAGGAATCAAGTTGTGTTTGATAATTATAATTATCTAATGCTCCGGCTAAAATAGTAAAAGAACGAAGACCACATTCAGCAGCTTTATCACAAAATTCTTCATCATATTGAGCAAATTCACTTAAATCGCCATTTTTAATAGTTTTAGTGAACATTTCATCAAAGATGGGCCCTTCTTTTTTAAATCCATAAGGTCCATCGGCTTTTAGAACATGGGATAAATCGCCACTGGCTATAAAAACAATATCCCTATTAATATCATCAATAGCTTCAGAAATTTCTTTACCGAATTCAAAATGCTTTTTAAGGGGTAATCCAGATAAACCAATTCTAACAATCTTTTTATCTTTAAGGAATTCCGGATTTTCCTGATTGATAAAATATAATGGGATTAATGTAGCGTGATCCAAGTTTGGATTTCTTTCACCTAAAGTTCCAGCTGGCATATAGTTTTTATCAGCAATTTCAGTTAATTTGTTTATAAGTTCAGTATCGTAATTTACTTCTGCTCTAACTTGGGGAGTCATAAAATTACTAAAATCTCCATAAGCGGAACTTCCAGGTGAAATATGGAAGTAATCAGAATACATAATACTGTGCGGAGTAGTAATAATAATTGTATCTGGATTTAATTCCACTATTTCTTTTGCATATTTTTTATAATTGTCAATTGTATCCTGTATCCCTTTTTCCTGTCCCTGACCAATCTCAGGAATAATAAGCGGAGGATGCGGTACAATATAAGCTTTTTTAATCATTTGGTTCCTCGAAAAATATGTTGTAGTTTTTAAGTTCAACCAATACAATTAGAATAATTAAACAATAAGGATAATTAATTGGAAGGTTATATTAATTCAATTGAGCAGGCAGTTTATTTGTTTCCGTTCGTGGTTGCTTTAATTGCCATCCCATACTTCTATTATGAATTTAAGAAATATGGACAAATTGAACTAAAGAAAAGTATTTTAACTTTTACTTTTATACTTTATTTAATTTGTTGTTATTGTTTAACTATCTTACCTATTCCCTCCTATGAAGAAGTCATGGCAATGGAGGGACCTTATACCGATTTTCGTTTTCTGGGTTTTTTAAGTGATTTTATAAATTATTCTGATATAACTTTAAATCCTGATACGTGGCTTAATTCACTTGAAAGTGTTTGGTTTTATATCCCTTTCTTTAACTTTGTTATGCTAATTCCATTTGGAATTTATCAAAAGAGACTCTTTCATAATTCTCTATTAAAAAGTACAATTTATGCTTTACTAATAACTTTATCTTTTGAATTAATTCAGTTAAGCGGATTATTCGGGATATTTCCTCACCCTTATAGATTATTTCAAATTGATGATATATTCTTAAATACTTTTGGATCTATAATAGGTTGGCTGATAACACCTAAAGTTAAACAAAATGAGCAGGAAAAAATAGTTGGAACAGTATATTCCCCCAAACTAAAAGGACGATTTATTACTTTTATCTTAGATTTGATTTTTGTGAGTTTTCTAATTCACATTTACAGTCTATTATTTGGATTTGATATTATAGGAGGAAATCTCTTTACGCAATATATTCATTATTTAGTAATTGGTATTCTTTATTTTATTATATTAAGTTGGTTTTTAGAACAAAGAACGCCAGCAGGATACTTGTTAGACTATACTTATCGAACAAGATATGGAAGAAAAGTTAATTTAAAGAATTTTATACTCCGACAACTGAGTTATTTTGGAATTGTACTTCCCTTACCATATTTCGCCCTTTATCTGTTCCGGTCTGACATATCTATTATTATTACAATACCAGTTGGAATTATTGCTTTATTAATTCCGATTATTGTAATAATTCAAGTTTGTCTAAATCTTCCTCCATTTTATGAAAGTTTTAGTAATACCTATCTAACAGATAGACGCAAATTAGAAAAATTTAATCAATCGAGACAAGTTTAGTAATAGTAGTTCTTTCAATATTATCTACTAGTTTTTCATGTTCAACTTTAAACATTTCAGGCGAAAGTTCTTTTTCTAAGACTGGAATTGAAGGAGCATAAATAAATTTACCATTCTTTTTTAAACAACCAAGCAAATTGAAGTAAGCTAAAGAAAGACCTTTAAGAGCAGGACTATTGTCTTTAATAGCTGTATTTATAGTTTGCGCTACATCTATATTGGATAAAATAGTTCCCCACTTTTCCTGACCAAAATTTGAATTAGTCCAGCTAGCCTTTTTAATATAAGAACCTTCTGGGGCATCAAAATCTGCTCCATAAGCTTTTACCCCTTCCATTCTTAAAAGATGAACCAGTTGAGGATCCTGACCACAACTAACATCTAAAACGGGTTCCATAACCGTTTTTGGATCTATTCCAAATAATTGCAATTGAAATTCTGGGGTATAATTTGATTGAAATACCTGTTCATTCATTTTATTCTCCTGTCTTATTTCATACCAAATTAATGGGAGTTTATAACATAATTTTTCTAAAAAAGATAAAATTTCATTAAAACTTTTTTTCAACCTTTACATTTATTTTTCTAATTTAATGTTTAAATAATTTAATTATCCATTAAAATAGTTAGTTGAATGATTAACCCAACAGAAGACACTTATCATTATCAATATATTGTTGATAATGATTTTAAAAATAATAAAATTCGTGATATACTCATTTCTTATGGTTTTTCAAGTCGGCTGATTTCTACTGTTAAAAATAAAGGCAAATTATTATTAAATGATAAACCAGCCCGATTTATTGACAAAGCTCAAAAAGGAGATCAGATTGACGTTTATCTACCTGATAAAATTGTTGATTATATTAAGCCTGTTAAAGGTCCTCTTGATATTATTTATGAAGATAGTGAAGTTTTAATTGTTAATAAACCTACTTTAACAGTTGTTCATCCAACACATGACTATCAGGAAAATACATTAGCGAATTATATTGCTAATTATTTTAAGGAAACCAACCAGAATGTTAAGGTTCGATTTGTTAATCGTCTTGATAGAGACACAACTGGAATCGTAGTAGTTGCTAAAAATAAGTTTGTCCATCATTATATTCAATCTCGAATGAGTACAGATGAAGTAAAGAAATTTTATACAGCAATTGTTGAAAATATTCCAGCCAAGAAAGAAGGTATTATTGATCTACCAATCTATCGACCTGATAATGAATCGATTGAACGAATAATAGATGAACGTGGTAAAGATTCGCAAACAGTATATAAAGTAACAAAAGATCTTGGTGATTTTGCAGAAATTGAGTGTGAATTATTAACAGGGAGAACCCATCAGATCCGTGTTCACATGAAAGCTATCGGAAATCCACTTATCGGTGATCCACTTTATAATCCTGATTCAAAAATACCTTTTAATCGTCAGGCTTTACATGCAAAAAGAATAGAGTTGGTTTTACCAAAAAGTGGTAAAAAGATTTTTGAGGCATCATTACCAGATGATTTAGTAGAGTTGGAAAAGAATTTAAAGGATATGAATAATGAGTAAAAAAGATAATAAAGATTTTAATGAATTAGAAAATCAGATAAACGATGAGGATTTTATAATTCCGGAAAATCAGTTCGATCCTGAAGATCGTTTTACAACTCAGGATTTAACAGAAATAGACAACCTTGTTAACGAAATGAATCTTCTCAATGAAAACCAGGACGATACTGACAAAAATAAAATAGAAACTGCTGAAATTCCTGAAAGCAAAGATTCCGGAATGACTAATTCTGAAATTTATACCGAACCTATAAAAGAACTTAATCATGATGAAATAAATAAAATTAAATTAGTACCGGATTCAGACAAATTAATTGAAGAAGATTTTACGCCCGAAGATGATGATATTGTTTTAGAAGAAAAAAATCTTGACGCAGATAATTTAAAGCAGGAAGAACCCAAAACTGAAAATAATAATCAGGAAGATTATATTTTAGAAACAAAAGATGAAAATAATACGAAAACTGCTGAAGAAAATATAGAAGTTAGTTCAAATAAAGAAAAAAATAAAACTTCTGAAAAATCAAAATCTAAAGCAGTAGTTGGTAGTAAAAATAGTAACGTCAAAAGAGGCAAAGGTCTTCCAAGAAGAAATAAAAAGAGTCAGTGGAAACATACATTAGCAGTTTGTTTAGCTGTTATCGCTATTCTAGGCGTTATCGGATTTGGTGGAGTTTACCTATTATATACAGCCAATTTTACCGATATCTCAGATACCCGATATACACCTAAAGATAAAACTCGTATTTATTCAGCTGATAATGTTGAAATTGCAGCGATCTTCTCTGAGAATAGAAGTTACGTTTCTATTGAGCAGGTTCCAGATAATTTAAAAAATGCATTAGTAGCTGTTGAAGATAGTCGTTTTTATCAACATGGTGGAGTTGATTATTTTGGGGTTTTAAGAGCTCTTGTTTCAAATATTTTAAGAGGGAACTCAACAGGACAGGGAGCGTCAACTTTAACGCAACAACTTGCTCGATTACTCTATTTACCTGATATTTCTACGGAGTCGACATTCTTAGATTCTTTAAACCGAAAATTTAAAGAAATCTCAATTTCGTACCAGCTGGAGGATAAATATACTAAAGATCAGATCCTCGAAATGTATTTAAATGAATATTATTTTGGATCAGCTGCTTATGGAATTGAAGCTGCAGCTGAAACTTATTTTGGAAAGAATGTTTCTGATTTAAACTTAGCTGAGGCAGCTATGTTAGCTGGTTTGCCACAAGCTCCGAGTACTTATGCTCCTAATGATAATTTTGAGCTTTCTAAAGAAAGACAATTACATGTATTAAACCGAATGGTTGAAAATGGGTATATTACGCAGGAACAGGCTGATGAAGCTTATAATACCCCAATAATAATAGTTCCATGGTCTGAAACTGATATTAATAATCAAATCACGCCAGGCTATCAAAACTTTGTTGGAAAAGTTATTGATGAGTACGCTAAAGCAGTCACGCCTAATATTATGAAGGAACGTGGATTATCTGAAGAAGAAGCAGAAACATATGCTAGACAGAGTATTTCTTCTGGTGGATATAAGATTTATACTACTCTAGATACCAGATATCAGGCAGTAGCTACAAATACTATGGAAAATATGCTTGATAGCTATGGTTACTCACAAGCTGAAGGTTATACCGGTTCACTTGTAACAGTTAATAGAAGTGGAGCTGTTATAGCTTATTATGGTGGAAATGAAGCTTA
>CANQNI010000038.1 GCA_947625175.1 uncultured Eubacteriaceae bacterium
GTTAAAAAAAACTCCCTGGAATATTTAGAGACTTAAGGGGATATGTTTGAAGATATGGAATTTAAGAAAAAGTTAGATAAACTTCTCAATTTAATTGATGAAGAATGTAAACCTATAGCAGAATCAATTATCCAGGAATTAAATTTCACAATTAAATTACTGGATGAATTAAGAAATAGAATAGATGAAGAAGGGGCTATTGTCTTATATAAAAACGGTTCTCAAGAAACTTTTAGACAATCTCCCGCTTTCAAAGGCTATTATACTTTAATTCCTAAATTTAACGCTTTAATAAAAGAGCTGATTGATTTAATTCCTAAAACCTCTCAAGAATCTTCATTCAATGAACTAAGAGGATTTATGGATGAATACAAATAATTATATTCTAGAATATTATAACCAGATAAAGAGCGGTAATATAAAAACCTCTCAACGAGTTAAACAGATTTACCAGAAACTTGTTGAGGATCTTGAAGATAATTCAACTTATATCTTTGATGTGAAAAGAGCTAATAAACCTATTGAGTTTATTGAACGATTTTGTAAACACTCTAAAGGAGAATTAGGCGGTCAAAATATTAAGCTGGAATTATTTCAGAAGGCTTTTATATCCGCTCTTTTTGGTTTTATTAATAAAGAAACTGGATTAAGAAAATACAGACAGGCTTTTTTTGAAGTAGCTCGGAAAAATGGTAAAAGTACCATGCTAGCTGGTTTAGCTTTATATATGTTAATAGCTGATAATGAAAAAGGTTCAGAAGTTTATTCTATTGCTACTAAGAAAGATCAAGCTTCTATTATTTTTGATATTACTCTTAACATGGTAAAGCAATCTGAAGTATTAGCTAGAGCTACTATTAAGAAAAGAAGTTATTTAAGTTGTCCTCTTAATTTTGGTAAATTTGAACCATTGGGAAAAAACTCACAAACTCTAGATGGTGTTAATGCCCACTGTGTTATCCTGGATGAATTGCACGCTGTGAAAGACAGGAATTTATATGAAGTAATGGTTCAATCTATGGCTTCTAGAAGTCAACCATTATTTATTATGATTACTACCGCTGGAACTACCAGGGAAAATATATTTGATGATATTTACAATTATTCTTGTAATATTCTGGATGGAAAAGTTAAGGATGAATCTTTTTTACCTATCATTTATGAACTGGATGAAAAAGAAGAATGGAAAAATCCAGAATGTTGGATAAAAGCTAATCCAGGACTTGGAACAATAAAAAAGTATGAAGATTTAGAAATAAAGGTTAATAAGGCTAAACAGAATCCATCCGATATAACAGGGCTTTTAACTAAAGATTTTAATATTCAGGAAAACGAAGTTAATTCCTGGTTAGATTTAGAAGATATTATTAATGAAAAAGAATTTAATATAACCGATTTTAAAGGCTCTTATTTTATCGGCGGTGTAGATTTATCAAGCGTAAATGATTTAACCTGTGCTACCGCTTTAATGATTGATAAAGAAACAGAAGAAAAATTTGTTTATCAAATGTATTGGCTACCAGAAGCTAGATTAGAGGATCATATAAAATCTGATAACGTCCCTTATGATATTTGGATTAAAAGAGGATTCTTAAAAGTTTGTAAAGGTAATAAAGTTGATTATCATGATGTTTCTCAATGGTTTTTGGATTTAGTCAAACTAACAGGAATCAATCCGTTTAAGATATATTATGATCCGTGGCATGCTGGATACTGGGATAAGGAGATGAAGAATTTAGGTTTTAACCTGGTTGAATGTAGACAAGGTTTTAAAACATTATCCTCTCCTATGAAAGTTTTAGAATCCGATTTAAAGGCTAAACAGGTTAATTATAATAATAATCCTATTCTTAAATGGTGTTTAGCTAATACGGATTATAAATGTGATGAGAATGAAAATATTAGACCTGTTAAAATGAGAAATCCTAATAAACGAATTGATGGAATGGCTTCATTACTTAACGCTTATGTAGGACTTCAAAAAGACTATGAAGAATTTAGAAGGCTGGGAAAATGAGTAGAGATATTAAAGATAAGAAGATAGAAATATTTTATGATGCTGGAAAAATAAATAAGTTAGGTGAAAACACTCATAACTGGATTAGTAGAGGAAAATATTGGGCATATTCTAGAATGCTCTCAATGCGAGAATTTAGAGAATATGGTATGGATACTCACGAAATAGACAGACTTTTTATTTTAAATTACCATGAAGAAATAAAACCATCCGATCATATTATTTACCAGGAAAAAGAATTTGAAATTTATTCTATTGATACTCTGAATGATAATAAACAGGATATGAAAGTTTATGTTACTAATGTTAAACCTCGGAGAATTGGTGTTTAGAAATTGGGCTTAATTTGGACTTAAGAAAAAATAAACGATACGAAAATAACAAAATTTAAAAAATTAAAGATGATTATAATGTTATTTGTTAATTTAAAAATAAACAAAATAGCTGAATTTGTCTCTGAGGGTCCACCAATTAAGACAATAACGCCCGTAGTTACGGGCTTTTTTTATTTCTCTGGGCTTAATTTGGACTTATTAAAATATTTCTTCAAATTCATTAATTAATTCTAATTGCTGTGAAGGATATAAATGTGAATAAGTATCTAATGTTTCTTTAACGCTGGAATGTCCTAATCTTTCAGCAACCATTAAAATATTTTTACCTCTATTAATTAAAAAAGAAGCGTGAGAATGTCTTAAATCATGCAATCTAATTGGCTTAATATTATATTCCTCACAAACTTTTTTTAATTCTCTTAAATAAGTTTGTTCAGCTAATTTAAAAATAAATTCATCTTCTTTAAAATCGTAATAATGGCTGGTAAATTCCAGAATTTCGTTAGCTAACTTTCTTGAAATAGTTATATTTCTTTTACTGGAAAAAGTTTTAGGTTCAGTAATATAAATTTTCCCATTTCTCTTATGAAAAGTTTTAGTAACTTTGATCTGAGGAATACTAAAATCTATATCATTTAAAGTTAATGCTTTTAATTCTCCTATTCTCATTCCAGTTTGATATAATGTTTCAAAGGCAATTTTATATTGGGGTTTATCTATGTGGCTGATAAACTCCTTATATTCCTCTAAAGTCCAGAAGTTAATTTCATTCCTTTTAGTTGAACCAATAGAACCAGCTTTAAGACAAGGATTTTCTTTTAATCCATAAAATTTAATAGCATGATTAAAAATACTAGAAAGAATTTTGTTAATTTTATTCTTATAAGTATCTCCTAAATTATTATCATTTAAAACTTTGTGCCACTTTTTAATATCTTGATATGTAATTTCATCTAATGGCTTATTGCCTAAATATGGAATTATCCATAAATTAATCTTACTTTTATTTGAATATAGTGATGATTCTTTCCAATTTTCTTTATTGTCATTATAAAAAACCTTAACAAACTCTTTTAATAACATTGAAGGACTACCAGAATGCTCATTAATGTAGTTTGTTTCAAATTCAATAGCTTCTTTTCTGGTTTTAAAACCTCTTTTTTTAATTTGTTTTCCATTACAGTAAAAACGACTTATCCAGGTTACTTTTTTCTTTCCAGATTTTAATATTCTTTCATCTTTATAAGCAGGCATAATAACTCCTCTATTAGTAATTTAGAGCTCACTAAATTAGATTACTAGGGTAATATCTAAACTATTCTTTTTGATTTTCTTCTTTCTTTTCTAGTTATTCTAGATATTCTTTAAGTTATCTATTAATTGTTCATTTATTATCATTCTAATAGTTTTGGTTTTTTCTTCTAGATTCAAACATTTTTCTAATAAAAGTCTTAAAGATTCAATAGAAATTTTAACTTTAGATATTTTACTTTCTAACTGGTTTATTTCTATAACTTGATTTAATATTTCTTTTAAATAGTCTAGATGATTATTGATAATCTCAACTATAGATTTTCTTATTTGAGGATCATTGATTTTATCAATTTCTTTTAATAAATCTTCAAAATTATCTAAAATAGGTTTTAATTCTTCTAGATAGTTATAGTTATCATTAAAATATAAATAATCTAATTCATTTACTTCTTTATTAGAAATTTCAGAGTTTAAATCAATTAATTTATTAATGTTTAAATCTAGAACTTTAGCAATTTTTTTTAATTTATCTTTTCTTGGTTTTACCTTGTTTGATTCGTATCTTTGGATATTCCTTATATCTGTTTCAACTAATGTAGCTAATTCTTTCTGGGTAAAACCTTTATTTTTTCTAGCTTTTTTTAAAATATCACCTAACATAAAAATTCCTTTTATTAATTTCGTATGATTATTCTACTAAATGTCGTAAAAAATAACAATAATAAAGTTGACAGCGACATTATAATTATTTTATAATGTTGTCGTAAATAATATTTCGAACGTATATATTTACGACTTTTTAAAAATTTATGTCGTAAGGAGGTGAAAAATGGGCGTTGTACTTGATGTTAATGATGTTTGTAAAATTCTGAAAAGAAAACCGACTTATTGCTACAAAGTAATAAGAGATTTAAATGCAGAATTAAAGAACGACGGTTATTACATTAATGAAGGTCGAATTCCAGCTAAATACTTCTATCAACGTATGGGCTTGGAATATGAAGAAAATTGATAAAAGGTTAGAGTATATTTTTGAATAAATAGGAGGTTAGAAAAAACATGAAATAGGAGAAGTGAGACTAAATTGAAATATACGGTTATAGATAATATCAAAACAAAAATTAACGTTTTAGAATATGCTAAAAGTGTTGGATTACCAGTAGAAAAAGCTGGTGATCGAACAAAGTCATTTATTGATCCAGGTAATAATAATTCCTGTGTAATTTATTTTTCAAATTGGTGGTATGATCATAAAACTCAACAAGGCGGAGATGTTATTGATCTTTGTTCTAAGTTTGAATTTAACGGAGATAAATCTAAAGCTCTTCAATCGTTAAAAAATCGTTTAAATATTGAAGATACTTTTAATTCTGAAAAATTTAGGAATTATAAAGCGGATTTAAATAATAATTTTAATCAATGGCATTCTCAATTAATAAATAATCCAGAAGCTTTAAATTACTTTTACAGTAGAAATATTACCGATCAAACTATTAAGGATTTACAGTTAGGACTACAAAAAAACGGCAATATTGTTATTCCTTATTTTAAAGATAATAAACCAGTTTATTTTATTAGGCGTAAATTAAAAGAAAAGCAATTTAAAAAAGCTAGTAAAAAGTATTATCCAGAGCATATTATTTGGGGTTTAAATACTTTAGATAGAAAAGCCCCTCTAGTAATAACTGAAGGAGTTTTTGATGCCCTTTCGTTATATCAAGAAGGGTTTAAAGTTTTATCAAGTATGGGCGGTCATTTTTCCAAAGCTCAAATAAAAGAAGTTATTCAAATATGTAAAACTTTTGAGAATGTTTATTTAGCTTTTGATAATGATAAACCAGGTCAAGAATTTACCTGGTATTTAGCTCAAAAATTAATAAAAAATAATATTTCTTTTAATGTTATTAATATACCCGAAAAGTATAATTCAACTCCTATTAAAGATATTAATGATTACTATAAAGTATCTCATGAACTAAATTCTTTATTAGAAAACAATTCTATTGATGATTTAACTTATATAGCTAATTATTTTAAAGGTAAAAAAGAAGAATTTACTGATTTTTGCTACAAACTAGCTAGAATTAAACCAGAAGAAGATATTAATTATTTATTAGATGTAGTTGATAGAGAAGGGATATTTGATTCTGATTGGATTAAGGAATTTAGAAGAAAAGTAACTAAATATCCCCCTCAAAATATAGTTGCTAAAGAAATACTAAAAGAATATGAACTAGTTTATAATGAAAAATTTGTTTTTTATCGCTTCAATGGTTCAATCTGGGAACAAAAAACTGAAACAGATATAAAACATTTAATTGATAAAAAACTTGGAAATTTTTCAACTAATAATTTAATTACTGGGGTTCTAGGACTGGTTAAAAGTAAATGTAATAAAAACGTTGAATTTAATAAAAAGAATGTTTTAACTTTTAAAAATGGCGTTTTAGATTTAGATTCTGATAAATTGAGGGATTTTAATAAACTGGATTATTCAACAATTCAATTAGATTATGAATATAATCCAGAAGCTCAATGTCCTAAATTTAAAAAGTTTATTAAAGATATTACTGATTCAGATATAGATAAAGCTAAACTAATTCAAGAAGTTTTAGGTTATATTCTTTTTCCAAATAATTCATTACATGAAGCTTTTTTCTTTATTGGCAATGGTGGTAATGGAAAAAGTGTTTTATTAAAAATTATTGAAGCTTTATTTAATATAGAAAATATTAGTCATGTTCAAATTGACGGTTTTACTAACGATTTTCAAAGAATTAGATTAAAAGATTCTTTAGTAAATATTCAGTATGATTATAAAAAACCTAATAAAAAAGCTCAATATTTTAATCCAGATCAATATTTTAAAGCTATTGTAGCTGGTGATCCAATTAATGGATGCTTTAAAAATAGAGATTTTATTGATTTTACTTCTAGAGCTAAAATTTTTATAAGTGCTAATGAAATGCTTAATATTAGTGATTCCAGCGATGGAATGAAAAGAAGATTAATATTTATTAATTTTCCAATTAAATTCGTAAATGATCCCGTTAAATCTTATGAAAAGAAAAACGATCCAGAATTATTTAATAAACTACTGGAAGAATTACCTGGAATATTTAACTGGGTTTATAACGGCTATAAAAGATTAAAAAAGAATGAAAAATTTACCGAAACTTCAGAACAAAAAATCTTAATGGAAGAATTTTTATCTGATAACGATCCGATAATTGATTTTATTAATTCTTATGATTTTGATAAAGAACTTCAATTTACTAATGAAGGAATGTATCTAATTTTCAAAGAATGGGCTGGAAAAAATCAGATAAAGGTTGAATATACTCAAAGACAATTTAGCAGAAGGTTTAAAAGTCCTTTTTTAGAAAGATATCCTAATTGGAATAATAACTATAAGAACAATGGTAAAAAAGGTTTTAAACGGGACTAAACACGGGATTAATTAAGTCCCGTTTAAAAAAAATTAATAATTATAGAAGAATTAAGCAATAAATTCTTCTATTAACGGGACTAAACAATTAAAAACGGGGCTTTTACGGGACTTAAAAAAATAGAATTAGTCCCGTTAAAAAGTTAGATAATTACTGAATAAATTCACGTTTACGGGACTAATACCTAATTTTTTTTAAATTATTTAGATAGTAAAAAAATTAAAAATTAAAAAATATAAAAGCTAATATAGAAAACTATAAAGTTAGTCCCGTTGCACTAAATAAGGAGTTTAAAATGTTTGAAGAAGTTTTAGATGCTCTGGATAATCTAACAGACTATATTAATCAAGAAGATATTGGTAATGGTTTATATACAGGTCGATTGAATTGTGCTAGAAATTTGATAATAGATATTAAATCGGAATTTAATGCTAGAAATAATTTAGCTCTAGAAAGTAGGAATAAATATTATGGATAACAAATTTTTAAAAGATGTCTTAAATAAAATATTTCTTGATACTCAAGTAGTTGAATATGAAGATATTGATAAAGTAGTTACTGATATTCCAAAAGAATTGGCAAAATCAGAATTACCTATTCAAATTGTTAATTATTCCATTATGACAGCTAAAAGCGGTTTTGAAGCTGGTGTAGATACCATTTTACTTTTAATGAATCAAGAACCAGTGTTTAATAAAGAAATTAAAAATATCAAATTTTTCTAAAGGAGAAAAAAATGACTTATTTAAAATTAGAAGATATTAAAAATGAAGGAAATAGTATTCCAGAAATATATCGATTAACACTTCAAGAATGTTTTGATGTCAATGATAGTACTAACGAACTACTGGAAAAATTTATTAAGATTTATAATTTAGGTTTTCATAGAGGAGCTCAATATATTTTAGATGAATATAACCTATAAAGGAGTTGAAGATGAGTGAACAAAATATAATCTATTCTATTGATGATTTAATTCAAAAAGAAAAATATAATCGTTACAGTGTAATTATTGAATTTGAAAAACTAATAAATTTAATTCAGTTTGAAGATTATAAAATTACTAATTCAAGAAAGATTTTAGAATTATTAACCGATCTTAATGAAGAATTAACAAAACAAAGAAGTCAATATTTGTTTAATAAATTAAATAATTAAAAAAAGAGCTGGTTTAATTCCAGCTCTTAACCAGTAACTTTTAATTACCTGGGAAAAATAATTATTTACCCTAAACCGCTTTTTTATTAAGGCGGTTTTTTTATTACCCAATTTACTTCTAATAGAAGTAATACCATCCGTTCTATCAACCAATACTAAAAGAGACATTGTTATTTTATCACAAAAAAACCACTCCTAAAAAGAAGTGGCTGAAGAGTATTTGTTTAACTATTTGATTAGAAAAAACAAACGGAAAAGTTGATCAGGCTCTTAAACATTATATTAAAAACTTTTAAGTTTTTTAATATCAAACTAAAACCGCCTAAAGGCGGTAAGTATATTTTTGAATTAAATAGGTTAGCAAATTAATAAATTAATTACCTCTTCTTCTAATATAGAGAAGGAGAAAAGATGGAAAAAGAAGTAAGAGAGATTAAAGAAGAAATTGATGTCAGTAAAGATATTCTGTTTTAATCCTCTGAAATATTTATCAACCGCTAATGAAAATATGAGAAGCTTTATCGCTTTCTTTCTCATTAACATTTAACACTTACTTTTGCACAGGATATGGTTAAAGGTGACTACACTTTAGAAGCTAAAGTATTAGACGGTAAGACTATAAATGTATAAATCAGTAAAGAAAACATTAAACAAAGAATGAAGAAGCTGGTTAAAACTTAACTAACTCCTATTAAATTTAAATACAAAATGAATAGACAAGCCAGGTTCTAGAACAAATTATATTCAAAATTCTTTACTTCAAAATTTTCACTCCTTTCAATTCATTACTACTATTATATCATAAATATTGATAAGTGTAAACTTTTATTGTATAATATAATTAAGATATTTTCAAGAACAATTAACAAACATGAGTATAATTCCAATAGAAATAGATAACAAGATAATTAATTCATTTAATACCTGGGATGGGAATGCTTATTCTAATGCTATTTTTAGAAGTGCAGTGGATGCTATTGCTAGGAATATTGGAAAATTAAGAGGAGCTCATTATATTACCGATTCTAATAACAATAAATTTGAAAGAGATCAAAAACTAAATAGAATCCTACAGATTGAACCTAATCCGTTAATCTCCTCTTATGATCTTCTATATAAAATAGCTACTCATTACTATCTCTACAATAATGCCTTTATCCTGGTTGATTTTGATAATAACCATAATATTCAAGGTTTATATCCTATTGACGCTGTGCAGGCTCAAGTATTAAGTGATTCCAGAAATAATATTTATATCGCTTTTAGACTTAAGAACGGAAAAGAATTTACTTTCAGATATAGTGATGTAATTCATTTAAAACGCCACTTCAATAATAATTTATTATTTGGTGATTCCAATGATCCTATCAATCTAACTTTAGATGTTTCTAATAAACAGAATGAAGGATTAATAAATTCTATTGAAAGTAGCGCCACTATTAGAGGTGTGATTACTACTACACAAATTTTAAATAATGATGATTTACTTGAATTAAAAGATTTATTTAAAGAAAACTATTTAAGTGTTCAAAATGATGGTGGTGTAATAGTAACCGATCAAAGAATGGAATATATCCCACTGGAAACTAAACCAGCTACTATTGATGAAAATCAATTAAATGCTGTGAAGAATAGTATTTATAGTTATCTGGGCGTTACTCAATCCATAGTTAATAGTAGCTATACAGAAAATGAATGGGCTAGTTTTTATGAAGGTGTGATAGAACCTTTTGCCACTCAATTATCTTTAGAATTTACCAGGAAAATATTTACAGAAAGAGAAATAGCTCATGGAAATTCAATTCAATTTGATGCAGGGCGCTTAATGTTTGCGAGTGCTAATACTAAATTAAATCTAATAAGATCAATGATCCCGTCAGGACTTCTAACTATTAACGAGGCTAGAGAAATACTTAATTTATCTCCTATTGAAGGAGAAGAAGGTAATAAACGCTTTATTTCACTGAATAATATTGATTCTGAAATAATGCAGGATTACCAGAAAAATAAGAGTGAACAATAATGAAGGAAATAAGAAATTTTAAGATAGATACTTCAGATAATGAATTAATCCTAAATGGTTTGGCTATTGTTTATGATAAACCTACTACTATTAAAAATGAGGATGGTTCAGAATTCGTAGAAATAATTCAATCTGGGGCTTTAGATGAAGCGGATATATCAGATTGTAGATTACTTTATAACCATGATTCCAATCATATACCTTTAGCAAGAACGCCAAAAACAATGAAGTTGAATAAATGCTCGGCAGGGCTTAAATTTCAAGCTTCATTAACAGAAGAGAACAAAAACGTTTATACGGCAGTAAAACGAGGTGATCTAAATGGATGTAGCTTTGCTTTTACTATTCCAGAAGGTGGAGATACTTATGATGTGAAAACAAATACCAGGACAATTAAAAAAATTGCTAAGATTTATGAATTGTCAGTAGTACCTTTTCCAGCTTATGAACAAACAAGCGTAGAAGCAAGAAGTGCTATTAGTAATCAAAAAAAGGATTATATGTTAAGGAATAAATTAAAAATTAAAATCAATAAAATATTATTTAAAGGATGAGATTATGAAATTTGAAAATGTTAATGAATCATTTAATTACTGGAATAAAAGAAGTAAATCAGAAATACTAACCAGAAGCGCTGAAATTAAGGGCTTAATTGATAATGATCCAGAAGCTGACGTAATGGCTCTTAATATCGAAATTGATGGTATTAATCAAGTATTAGCTAATAAAGCTGAAAAGGAACAAGCTCAAGAAGAAACTGAACAAACTCAAGAAAGAGCTTTAAATCCGATTACTGGAATTAATTTTGATACTGTTCAAGCTGAAAATCCAGAAAATGTATTAGATACTAAAATTTACCGTAATGCTTTCTTTAAGAATCTTTTAGGGCGTGATATGTCCTTAAAAGAAAAAGCGGTTTTCAGACAGGCTCAAGAAGAATTTAGAGCTAATGAATTTAATTCTTCAACTAATTCAAGTGCTATATTACCTACTGAAACTTTAAATGAAGTTATCAGTAAAGCCCGTCAAGAAGGCGGTTTAATGAGTGTAGCTAGAGCTTTTAGTATTCCATCTAATATAGCTATT
>CANQNI010000039.1 GCA_947625175.1 uncultured Eubacteriaceae bacterium
GACTAGTGGCTATTTAATGCCACCGCTCTCAGTACCTGTTAAACTATTTTGTCGCATAACTCACCGCCCATTCCGGCGCAATTGGAATGTCGGATAAAATTGTGTATTTCGCGTTTCAATAGCAGCTAACCGCCAGATACCTTTCCTCGTTCTAGTAATCCTATCCATTTTGTTTGGTTTTAGGTCTCTGCTTTAAACCAGTCTGATTTAACAAGGTATTTCATGATGATAAACTTACTTTACCTTCCAGACTTTTAGGGTTACATTTCTTTGGTTCTTTCCTTCGCAGATTCGTCAGTTCTTTTAACATTCTAACCATGACCAATTTTTGGACTCCCGAAAAAATCGACTTTACCGGGCTTCTGACAAAGTGCCAGCCGGAGTTTTAGAGAAAGGAAACTTTTCAGATTACCAGTTCACTTGAAGTGTCCAGACTTTTCATCTGGAAACGAGTCGCACTATCATCGAAATCCATCGCATCCATTGCTTTAAGCCGTTTTGAATACTCCCCAAAAACCTTAAATTTTTGTCGGTCTGGATAACCAATTTCTTCTTTTCTTAAATCACTAAATTCAATGCCTTTATTTTTAAAACTGGAAATATAGTTACTAAAAATGCCAGGTTTATACTTTTTTGAATCAATATTAAAATCTTTTAAAATCTTTCTGATAACAACTGACTGATCATGACTATCCAAAACTTTAAAATTGTTTGTATAATTTAATCTTTCAGCATTAATTCGAAGAATTTTAGCACAGGCTGAGTGTATAGTTGAAACCCACATACTTTCAGTTCCCGGGATATTATAACTATCAATTCGTTCTTTCATTTCCCTGGCGGCTTTATTAGTAAAAGTGATCGCCAAAATTTGACTTGGCCAGGCTTTACCTTTATCTAGGATATTAACTATTCTAGAGATAATAGTTCTCGTTTTACCGGATCCAGCCCCTGCCAATATTAAAAGAGGTTTATCCAGAGTTTCTACGGCTTCGCGCTGCTCTTTATTTAAATTTTCTAAATCAAACAAATTTTCTATTATCACCTCTCTTCTATTTTTCTAACTCGGTTAAATACCAGAATAAAGGAGCTTCCTTCACCCAGTTCACTTTTAACCGATAAACTTATATTCAATCTCTTACATATTAAAGAAGCGATAGATAAACCTAGACCTGTTCCACCTTCAGCTCTAGAACGGGTTTTATCAACCCGGTAGAAACGGTCAAAGATTTTATCTTGATCTTCTTTAGCTATACCAATTCCGTGATCAATAACTTTTAAAGTTACTGTTGATTCCGTATGGGTTAATATTATTTCAATGTCTTCCCCGGATTCTGAATATTTTATCGCATTATCGATTAGAATGGTTAAAAGTTCAGTAATCCATTTTAAATCACCCATTACAAAAAGGTCATAATCGGAGACATCGGTAATAATCCTGATATTTTTTTTCTGAGCTATGAGATTAAGTCTTTCACTGGTTTCTAAAACTAAATAACTTAAATCAACAGGTTCCAGTTGAATTTCACTTTCACCCATATCAGCTCGGGATAGGAATAATAAATCTTCTATAACATTTCTGGCAAATTTTACCTCAACAAGAGCATTGTTAATCCATTTAGATTCACCTGGATCTAGTTGGCCAGCCTCAAGATTGCTCAGAATTACAGCCAGGGGAGTTCTAAGTTCGTGTGAAGCATTTGCAATAAAAGTTTGTTGTCGATTATAGTTATCTATAATAGGACGTAAACTTCTTCTGGCTAGAAAATTTCCTAATAATATAGAGATAATAATACCTAAAACAATAACAATAATGGCTACAATAAGTGGACTCTGTAATAAGGCTCGCTGATTCGACATATTTTTAATCAGCTGGATCATAACCAGGTTTCCTGAATCGGTTATATAAGCATCCGTACAGATTTTAAAAGAATCCCTTCCTCTATCAAAATCTACTATCTCACCATCATTATGGCGACTGGAAAAAAATTTTTGAATTAAATAAAAGGAAGTTTCATTATCTATCGGGTAGTTATCAGATTTAAGCATTTGATCTAGTTGATCATTATAGAGAGTATAAGTTATATCTTCTTCACTTAAAGCAGTCAGAATAGTATTTAAGTTTTCGGAATTATTAAATTTTTGATTTAGTTCATAAGCACTTCCAAGCTGGACTGCAAAAGTCCTTAAACTTCTTGAGTTAGTTGTCTCAATACTAAACCAAATTGAGATAAATAAAACAATAACAGTGATTACTGCTAAACTAGCAAGAATCACTGTATATAAGAAAGTTAATCGAAATCGAACTTTTGAAAAATCCATAATTATTTAATCAGTTGAAAGAAAGTATCCCTGATTACGAACTGTTTTTATATTAATTCTGGTGTTATCAAGTTTTTTTCTTAAATAATGTATATATAATTCAACAGAACTATCTGTTATTCCGCTTTCTTCTCCCCAGACCTGATTTAAAATATCACTTTTTGAAAGTGGTTTACCTTCTGCTTTCATTAAACATTCTAATAGCTGCATTTCTTTTTGAGTAAGTGGAATATGATTATTATCAACTAATATTTCAGAAGTCTCCCTTAATAATTTTATCCGCTTTTGTTCAGGCTCATTCCTTATTTCAAATCTTCGGGTTAATGCATTAACTCTGGCTAATAATTCATCAGACTCAAATGGTTTGACCAGATAGTCATCAGCTCCAAGATTGAGTCCTTTCACTTTATCCTGGAGTGAATCTTTGGCCGTCAACATTAAAATAGGAATATTTATATTATTATCTCTAACATTTTTTAAAATTCCTAATCCGTCATAGTCACCAGGAATCATAATATCTAAAATTAAAATATCGTAGTTCCCACTTAAAGCCAAGATATTTCCCGTTGATCCCTCATAAGCAATATCTGCTTCAATACCATTGTTTTCAAATAAATGTTTTAAGGCATCAGCCAAGAGTTTTTCATCTTCAACAAATAAGGCTTTCATTATTTCTTTGATTTAAATCTATTTAAAATATTTCCAAATAAATCTTGAGTAGATTGGTCTTCTGAATTATTTTCAAGCATAGAATCCGTTATAACATCGATAACAGCAGTATTCGAAAAATCATCAGGTTCTATTTTTTTTGCTTCCCGTAGAATTTCTTCTTCATTTTGACTAGGTCGATCCATCTCTAAAACAATATCTGAAAGCGGTCTTAAATTATCTTCATTTTCAGAGATTAAATTTTCCTCCATTGAAGTAACCAGATCGTCAAAGGAATCTTTATCTCCTTCTACTTGACGAATAGATAAGAGAACAGAACCTTCATTTTCTGACTGTGACTTTTCATTTTCTATTTTTTTGTTAAAAGATTCCAGATCATCATTTTCAGTATCAAAAGCTTTCTTTTCAGGTTCAGTTAATTCGGTAAACTCAACTATCTGTTTAATTTCAGGATTTATTTTCATATAAAGTTTAACGATATTATCATAGTGATCTAGAAAATCAGTATTTTCGAGAAGTCCCTTTTCCATTAAATAATAAATGAATAAACCGAGAAAATAAGCTTTTTCTGTTTCAATAGTTTCGAGGGAGGAATATTTTAAAATTGCCTCTTCTAAAGTATCTTCAGGACTTAAGAAATCCCCTGTTAAACGAACTAGCTCATCTGAGCAGGATTTTCTAATTTCTTCTTTTAACTTTGTCCAAAGCAAACCCCGAGCTACGGGTAGAGCATCAATTTCAAAACTTTCTGCTAGTTTAGCAGCCTGTTGTTCAAACTGATTTACCGTTCTAGAAGCATAGAAGATTTTGGCATTATTGGTTCCTGTTTTCTTTTCCCGAAAAGGGATAAGTTCCTGCATAAAAATATCACTGCTACGGATATTTCTTTCAATAGAAGCCCACTCATCATAAATAGTAAAGGGAAGATAACCATAACCTATAAAGATTCTACGAGCAATATCAGAAAGTTCTTTGTCTCTTAAAGATGAAAGTTTTTCAGTTTCTTTTTCATACTGACTTTCATAATAGTTTAAAGCATATCTAGAAAAATAATCTTCAAGATCTGACATAGCTTCTTTATGTTTAGAATGAATTCTAATTCCATCCAGGAAATAATAACCTTCATCATTCTTTTGAGTAGTTGAAATAGGAATAAAGAATTCATCTTTACCTTGGAAAATCATATGTTGATATCCGCAATATAAGTCATTTGGAAAATCCTCTCTGGCATTTAAGCAAACTTTATTATTTCCTAATTGACTGAGTAAATAAGCTCTAGGAGTTAAGAAGGCAAAGGAAAGAACATTATCCTTATTATCAAAAGAACTTCTTATATCGGTGATAAAGGTACAGGCATCATCCAAATAATCCTGAATATCTGAAGCATCGACAAAGCCTGATTGCTCCAGATTTTCCGGGTAAGAATTTTCTATGATTAATGATAATAATCCATCAGGAGCTTCCTTAACATAATCTTGAGTAATATCTTGCTCAAAAAGTGTTTTAATAATACAAACCAAAACAGAATCCAGTGGAATATCTTTTAATTGTTCATATGGATGTAATAATCTCAGATCTTTTTCAATTAAAATATTAAGATTATTTATAAGAGCGTTAAGTTCATTTTCAATCCGTTCAGTTTTTTCATTATTATAATCTGAAATTTTTTTGGCTAGCTCAGTTCGTTGATCTCTTCTATTAAATTTTATAACTGGTCTTTCTTTTAAATTGTTGTATCTTTGCTTTAAAATATTTAAATCAAAGGTGACTTCATTACTTGTTTCATCAAATTTTAAAGTTCTATCTTCTGAGACAAATAAAGTTCTGACTATTTGTTCGTCTGAATCGTAGAAAACAAGACCTGAAGAACAAACAAACAGGTCTGTATAAACAAATTCACCATCTTTACCCGCATTTGTTAAAACCTGATCATAATAAAGACACTCACGGGCCATATAGCCAGAAAATGCTTCATAAGTATCAAGACCATATCTTCCTAATACGGTTATAAAACTGTTTCTTAAAACTTTATAGGTGATTTCAATTAGATTATTAAAAGGGACGATAACTGAATTTTCTTCAGGGTAAAATATACTAATTAATGAATTTTCTGAACTGTAAAAGTCAGGAACTTCTTTAAAAATTTCCTTAACGGCTAAAAATAGTAAAACATTAATGTTGTTTTGAGCATAAGGATATTGAGAATATTTAGTATGTAATTCTTCTAAAACTTTAGAAGAAATTGAATTAATATTTTCAATAGCTAAATTTATTGTACGATAGCAATTGGAGCATAGAGTATCATGTCCAATTCCTAATTTATTATTCTCTATTTTAAGTGAACGTTCAAAAAAGCCCAGTTGATGTCCACAGATTTCACAAATTTGTTTCATAAAAAATCCTTCTCCAGTTTGACTATTATTATAATAAATTACTTTATTATAAAACTATCATTAAAGATAAGAAAAATATTAACAAAAACTTTAATTTAAGTAAAAATTAGGTAAAACATTAATAAAGATTCAATAGATCTTTAGAAAGAAAAAATATGAGCAGAGAATTTATAAGAGAGATAAGAAGTCTAACAAAGAAACTTACTGATGACTTTACGACACAAATGACCTTGTCTAATTTTATCACCTCTCCTTTTACTCCCGATAGAAGAACCATTATAGAGATTGTTAATGATTTAAGAAAATTATTATTTCCTGTTCAATTTGGAGCTAACGAAATAACTAATTGTACTATGGACTACTATCTGGGAAGTCTCTTACTTAAAGTAGAAGAAAAACTTCATAAACAAATAGGGATTGCTCTAATGCGACAAGAATCTATCCCTCAACTAAGTGTAACACAAGAAGTAGCTGATAAAGCGGCCGAACTTAGTGTAGCTTTTATGAAAAAAATCCCTTATATTTCAGAAATGCTTCAAATGGATGTAGATGCCTTCTATGATGGGGATCCTGCAGCCTATAGCAAGGACGAAATTATTTTAAGTTATCCTGGTCTGTTTGCCATTATGGTCTACCGGATAGCTCATGAACTTTTTCTAAGTAAAGTACCTGTTATTCCGAGGATGATGACTGAATATGCTCATAATCTTACAGGGGTTGATATTAATCCAGGAGCTAAAATAGGAAAATATTTTTTTATAGATCATGCTACAGGTGTTGTAATAGGAGAAACTTGTGAGATTGCTGATCATGTTAAAGTCTATCAGGGTGTTACTTTAGGGGCTTTATCCACAAAAGGTGGTCAAAATTTAAGAGGTAAAAAACGTCATCCTACAATAGAAGATGAAGTTACTATATATTCGAACGCAACTATTTTAGGAGGCGAAACCGTTATCGGAAAGGGAGCGGTAATAGGTGGGAGTTGCTTTATTGTTGAAAGTATTCCTCCTGGTGCCAGAGTTCAAACAGTTAGTGAGATTCAATTTAACTAATGAATAAAAGTGAATTAAAAAAACTTTTAGAAGATTATAAAAATAATCTGATTAATGAAGAAGTTATTATTCAGAAATTAAAGCAGGAACCGTTTGAAGATCTTGGCTTTGCTAAAGTAGATCATCAACGTGAGTTAAGACAAGGATATACAGAGGTTATTTATGGAGCTGGAAAAACAGCTGAGCAAATTGAAGCAATAATTAATTCTTTAATCAAAAAGAATAATAAAACAGTTCTTATAACCAGACTAAGTAATAAAAAAGCTAAATTTCTCAAACGAAATTTTAATTTAAATTATTTTAATGATTCTAAAATAGGTTTAATAGGCGATTTACCTGAATCTGAATCAAAAAATGAAGTTGTTGTAGCGTCCGGCGGAACTAGTGATTTACCGGTTGCAGAAGAAGCTGCAATAACATTAGAAGCTTTTGGCAATAAAGTATTCAGATTATATGACGTAGGAGTGGCTGGAATCCATCGGTTATTTAACTACTTAGATAAGATTATGAACGCTTCCTGTATAGTAGTGGTAGCTGGAATGGAAGGAGCTTTAGCTAGTGTAATAGGAGGACTAGCTGATTGTCCAGTTATAGCAGTACCAACAAGTGTAGGTTATGGTGCTTCATTTGGAGGTGTTAGTGCACTTTTATCAATGCTTAATTCTTGTGCTAGTGGTGTCAGTGTTGTAAATATTGATAATGGTTTTGGAGCTGGCTATATTGCAAGTATGATTAATAAAATGAAAGGTTAAGAATGAAAAAAATAGTTTTCGATGAATCAATGGGAGCCGCAGGTGATATGATTGCTGCCGCTTTATTAGATCTATTCGATGATCCTGAAGAAGTCGTAAACGAAATAAACCAAATTATTAAAGATTCAAACTTAGAAGACGTAGTTACTGAAGTCGTAGATAAAGTTAGAGATAATATCTCAGGACTTGAATTTAATGTTGATATAAAAGGAGAAGAAGAAATGTCAGAAGATTATAACCACTTTGATACAGATGAAAGACGCTATGAAGATCATAGAGACCATTACCATCATGAACATCCACATCACTTTAACGAACATCCTCATCATGATCATTATGAAGAATTTAGACACAGTCATATGAGACCTGATAGAGAATATAAACATGACAGATGTTGTAAACATAGACCGCCACATGGTCCTTTTGGAATGATGCAATTGCCAAATATAAATATTAAAGGTCCAATAGAATTACATATAGATTTATTCTTTGGAGATACTACTATTGAAAAACCTTCTCGTAAAAAACATCGTCATCATAGACATCATCACCATCATAAACATCACTGTAATGATAGAAATATTCGAGATAATAAAGCAAGTAAAAAACGAACTAAAAAAGTTACAAGTTCAATGCATGTTGGAAAAGATCATTTAAATGCTTAAAACTCATTCACATTATCGGCTTAGCGATATTAAAGAAATAATTGATAGCTTAAAGATATCTCAAAAAGTTAAAAACGATGCTTATCAGGTTTATTGCTTAATTGCTGAAGCTGAAAGTTATGCTCATCAACAATCAGTTGAAGAAGTCCATTTTCATGAAGTTGGAGCTCTGGATGCAGTAATTGATATTGTCACTGTTTGTTATTTGATTGACAGACTTAAAGTAGATGAAATTTACTCAACTCCAATAGCTACAGGAAAAGGTTATGTTAAGTGTGCTCATGGAATTTTATCAGTTCCTGCACCTGCTACGGCATTTTTACTTAAGGATATTCCACATTACAAGGGAGATATTAATTCTGAATTATGCACTCCAACCGGAGCTGCTTTAATGAAATATTTTGTTAAAGAATATACAAAAGATATTAAAGAAACTCCTAGTAAAACTGGTTATGGCTTTGGAAAAAAGGAATTATCGCAACCCAATGTTTTAAAAGCTTATTTTTACGATTCTAAAGAAGAAAATGATTCTGTTATTGAACTACAATGCAATATTGACGATATGACTGGAGAAGAATTAGGATACGCTTTTAATAAACTTCTTGAATTAGGAGTTAAAGATGTTTTTACACAAAATATAATGATGAAAAAAAGTCGACCTGGAGTTTTACTCTCAGTCATAATTGATCAAAAAGATAAAGAAAAGGTAATAGAAGCAATATTTAGATTAACATCAACTATTGGTATCAGAGAAATCCCTTATAAGAGATATATTCTTGATAGGAATGAAAAAACTTATCATACAAACCTTGGAAAATTTAATTTAAAAATTTCTGAAGGATTCCATACTAAAAAATCTAAGTTTGAATATGATGATTTAAAAGAAGCTGCTGATAATTTAAATCTTTCATTAGCCGAAATAAAAAAAATTTTAATCAAGAATCTAAAAACTGATTAAGAACCAGGGAATAAATCCCTGGTTTTTTCAGTTTAGAATTAAATTAGGTATAGAACTTACTTAATAATAATCCAATAAAAGCAATAGATAAAATACAGCTTACGACTACTGCTATATTTTCTAAATAATTTTCTTTTATATGCAGATAAAAGTTTTTACTTTCTATACATGGTAATAGTAAAAATAAAAATGGAAATACATATCTTAATTGCATTCCTATAATGGCACCACTATTATAAGAAGTTAGGGTAACGTACATAGACGTTACTGTAGCTCCATAACATAGAATAAAAATAATAAGAATTAAGATTCTAGAATACCAATCTGTATATGATAAATCGTCTGGATTCTGTCCAAGTGTAACCAGAAAGATGGTTATTCCACAGATCAAAGTATAAATTCCACTAATTGAACCTAGATAAGGAGCATTAATCAATTCAGAAACAATATAAAAAGAGAAAATCTTTTCAGATAAGACCCATACTCTGAGTAAGTATAGGAATGGATTATGAAAAATTAATGCTAATTGTTTATCCGGTTCTGCTCCTGGAAATGCTTTAAAAGAAGTAAATTCACCTATATGATTACTATAATAGTAAACGTAATACATTAAACCTGCTGCAATAAAAGGAACTATAATATAATTTAAAATACCGATAAATTTATTCTTAAACTGTTTTCTGGGAAGTAAAAACAAAAGAAAGAATAAAAATCCATAAGTCATTCGTGCTATAGTAGATAATGCTATTAATACTAAAAGTAATAAATAAATCCAATAAGAAATCGGTTTTTTTGTTTTTCTATAATAAGTTATAAACCCTATAGTTAATATAATCGTTCCAATAATAATCGCATTTAGTCCGCTACTACAGTTAACGTAAAAGATGATTGGAAGTAAAGATAGAAAAAAAATAACCAGTTTATTTCCAACAAAATATTTAAGTCCAAAATAGGCTAATAAGATATAGAGAAAACCATTAGCTAACCTAGAGAAAACAACATAATAATAAGCATTTAAATGAAAAATTTGAGCTATTTTAATTCCTATTGCTGCAGAAATGTAAGGTATAAATAAATACGTATTAGCAGAAGTAGATATATGTCTAGGTTCTTTAATTAAATTGTCTCCATCTGGATTCTCAAACTGCTCTATAAAACGATGAAAATCTTCAGCAGAGCGATAATTCGTTGTATCTAGATAATCATAGTTATAAGGAAATTGAGCTACAGTCGTATCTTCAACATTTAGAATTCCCTGAGATACATAAACTGCCCTGGTTAAATGTGCATATTCATCCCAAGTATAATGTGGTGGGACAAAAAAACTCACAAGTAAACATATTGGTATTGAATAAAATAAAAATAGATTTTGTAGTTTAAATTTAGCGATTTTTGTGATAAATGTTAATGTAATAGCACCTAAAAAACAGCAAACAGCAATTATTAGAGCTCGGTAAAAGTTAATCTGAGGACTTAAACTCGTGTTAGTTACTTTTACTTTAAAAGCTCTATTATAAACATTGGTAAAAGTAATATCTATATTACTTACTGTAGCATTTACATTAGCAATATCTACTTCATTATAAAAAACTTCTGGATAAAAAGTAGTTTCATTAGAAATATATTTTGAATCAGAGGTTATTTCATATCGAACTGGACCATTATCTTTTGCTTTAATTTCTAAATCTAATTTATCAATATAAATTGGTTCAGTTAAAGTTATATGCATTGTTGCATTACTTGCTGTGGTTTGTAAATAACCATCCGGTTCTTCAATTAAAGCAGTATAAGTAATTCCTTTAATATATTTATTTATATCTTTAACGTGATTTTGTTTATACTTTAGGAATCCTATTTCATAAACATATGCAATAGTTACACAGAAAATTCCAATTAGAATCCAATAAATGATTTTTGTTAAAACATTTCGATTATAAATTTCTGATAATTTAGAAAAAAATTTCATAACCTAATTTAATTTTAATTGATATTCTCTTCCTAATAATTACAAGATTATTAAAATTAAATCTATTTTATCAAAACTTTTCTTTTTATTCAGATTATTTGAAATTCTTAAGCGCATGTTTTAATCATTCTCTTTTAATTTTTAAAATTTTTTCATGAAGCTTTAAATTTTTGAAACCATCCTGAATATTAAATTTTTCTTTATCTAACTTAATTGAGATGCTATTAAACGATTTAGTATTTTCTGTTTTATTTGCTTTTTCAGATATACAATCAATATTTTTTATTCTAAATAAATTATCAATATACTGGTCAATCTTAAAAGCTTTTAAATCAGTATTAATAAATCTTTCATTTAAGAGATTAGAAACTTCTGATTTTTTTCTATTAGAAACTGCACTAAATGATTTAGCAGCTGCATTTAAACTTTCAGAAACGCTCAACAATATAACTACTACAATAAAGAACTGTGATATTAATTTTCTTATTCCTTAAATTTCTCCTTTATGACAATTACCTGGTGGCCACCAATTTTAATT